>JANTGH010000064.1 GCA_024763055.1 Desulfobulbaceae bacterium | reverse complement strand
GGAGATCAATCACCCCAAAAGAGCCGACAAAGGTAAAGGGATTGTCGACAGAAGACACGGAACTTGCCTGCCGGCCAAAGGGGAGATAACGATAATGTGCTGCAACAGTTCCTGATGCGTCGGAAAGAAAAGAGATGTTGCCGCTGAGATCGTTGTGATAAAAATAGACTCCATTACTGTCAGCCATGGCAACCACCTGATTTTCCCTATACAGCCAGGAAGCGGTAATCACATTAGCGCCATTTGTTGCAAAGAGAAGGCGCCCTCTCTCGTCATAATGAAATTTTCTCGTTTCGCCATTGCGATTCCACTGCAGAAGTCTGCGCTGCCCATCGTATACAGCGCTGTTGCTGTTGCCGGACGCTGTCCAATCCGTTAGCAGATCAAAAAAATTATAGGTGCCGCTGAAGGATCTGGAACCGGGAATGGTCGTCTGGTTGCCGGCAGGATCTGTGGTAGCGGTCTGCCCGTTACGACTTGCAAGCGTAAACGAATGGCCATAGGTAAAGCTGGAATGGGTGGTTTCAGTGGTCAAGGGCGGCACCCAGGTCAAGATATCTCCTGACTGCTGAATGCGGGTGAGCATACCGCCGGTATTCCGTTGCCCCTGCAGGTCAAGATAATTTTGACTGCCTGCATAATTGTGTATTCGCAGCGGCATGCCGTTTTTGTCATTTTCTATGGCAGTCGTTATCCCGTTTGAACGCGTTTCCTTGACGATATTCCCGACAGCATCATATTGCGTGGCAAAAGTCTGTCCCTTCCAACTTATATTGGTAATCCTCCCCCTGGAATCATAGCTGTACAGGGCCACGGATCCGTCCGGATAGATAACGGAATGAAGCCTGCCCGCCCCATCATAGCCAAATACTGCTGTTTTACCGTCGTACCAGGTCTGCTGGGTTGCCTGGCCTCTGCCATTACGGATATAACTGTCTGTCCCCAAGGCGTGGGTTGTTGCGGTCAGCATTCCATTGCCGTCGCGGACAAACGTGGCAACCGATGAGCCGTCCACATCTATACCTGTCAACAGGCCATCAGTATCACGACTGTAATTAATTCCTTTCCATTTATCCCGTGGGGTAAAAATACTGCTGAGACGTCCCATTTTATCACGAACATATTGCCAGCCATTTGCCTTGGCCGGCACCCCGAATAATGAGGGATAAATACTGGCTTCAGCCGGTGGATCCTGGCAGAGTTGATGGGAGTATGGAGTATCCGTTGGGCCATATGTCCAGGAGACAGAACCGCCCAAGGCATTCTGCACTGATTCGGCCAGGCCCAGTGCATTATAACTGGTGCGTATTGTCCGTCCCTGCGGATCTCGGCTTGTGATCATGCGTCCAGCGGCATCATATGTGTTGACCGTTATATTACCGAGAAAGTCCGACTCACGGGTAACCTTCAGAGAAGGATTTCTCGTTACCGTCCGTATGTCTCCGTTTTCATTTCTTATGCCTGTTTGCGCGCAGCAGTCATACGATTTTTCGCGAAAAGTACCATCGGGATGTGTTGTTCGGATCAAGCGGCGGTTGGCATCATAGGTAAACGAGGTGGTATTGCCCAGGGGATCTGTTATGCCGATCAAGTTAATGCCCTGGGAATCATAGATATAGGTTGTGACCGATCCCTCACCATCGGTCACGGTCTTGAGATTTCCAAAACTGTCATAGGAGTAGCTTATTGTATTGCCTTCCGGATCGATTTCCTGGATCAGTTCTCCCTGCGCGTTATAGGCTGACTGGTAAACTCTTCCTGCGGGGGACTGCACCTGTGTTTTGTTCCCATGACTGTCATATACGGAGCTCCAGGTGTTGTTCAGTGCGTCAACATATTGGGTCACCTGATTATGATCGTTGTAGGTGTAGGTATGCACCCCTCCATTATAATCGGTCATCTTTGTTATGTTGCTGTTGTCATCGTACTCAAGGGTTCTGGGGTTTGTCGTCGTACCATTTTGATAAATTGTCACCGGCCTTCCTTGAGTATCGGGAACAACTTTTGTGGACTGCGGACGATCACTATCGGAATAATGTCCGGAGGGATAATTGTAAACAAATGTACGGTCGGTCGAATCAGTGACCTGAGTCTGATAAAGATTCTGGATTAGATAATTTATAGAGTAATGGGTTACCGCCCCCTCCGGATCGGTTACCGAACTGACATAATCATGGTTGTAGGAATTCGACCATGTGAACAGCCAGGGGCGTCCCTCGGTAATCATACTGGTCAAAAAATTTTCTGAATTGTAGGTATAATTCGTTTCATTCCCTATAAGATCAATGGATTGCGCCATCTCTCCGCCGGAATAGCTGAAATGAATCTGTCCCCCACCGGGAACAGTCAACAGTGTACACTGTCCTGCCTGGTTATACGTCAGAGTGGCTGACCGGTTAACGGCATCCGTTATCCGGGTTATGGCCCCGGATCCGTTTCTCGTTATCTGTACTCTGTTGCCATTCCAGTCCTCAAGAGCAACGAGAGGAACCGGGCCGCTTGTGTCGGAGGGACCTTCAAAAATATACGATATTTTTTTATCCGGAGATGTAAAGGTGAAGGTTCTCAGACCTGGGTCGCCGCCGATAGTTTTCTGCAGGTGGTACCCGTCGGGATGAGGCATGAATTTACCATCCCACCCACTGGTATAATTAGTTGTGCCAACTGGAGCGGAATATTCCATGAGTACGGCTGTATCACCTGAACCGGGGACTACTGAAACAACGTTGGCATTGCCCGAAGGAGGGGTATCAAAATGAAGCTGCCCGCCGGTATCCTGCTGAATCGTCACACCGGAAGATGACTCTTCCAGCCAGGCATCGTAGGAAAAATGCCATCCTGTGCCGAAATTTGTGTAACCAGAGTCCAGACCTGCATTCCAGGTTAATGTCAGCTGAACAGCAGGACCTCTGCTTCCCCATTGGAAAAGTGGGTCCTGGATGACCGGCCGCAGGTTGAACATATTTACCCGATACCCGGGAAGGCCAATAGCTGAACAGGAATTACAGCCATACGGTTTTTTCCGTTTAAAATCGGGTTCGGTTCGGGCATGCCTGGGGAGTCCGTTTTCCTCATCGTTGGAAAGACCGATTAACTCCAGGGGAACAATGACGATATACGTATCACGCCAAGCATTAGCATATGTCCAGGTATCATCCCGGATTTGAATATGTTTATCTGCTTGCAAATTTGGATCTGGGTAGGCTGGATCACACTGGTAAGCACTGAATTTTGCCTGATGCTCCAGGCTGACTGATGCAGGTGATGGCCACCCGTCACCACCACTACTCCAATCTTTCTGTGCAACCCATCTGGTGCCGGCGTCTGGTATACTTACCTCTAAGAAGCGACTCGCAGCTATATTATCGATGAGTTGAGCGGCATGAGGGATATTGACATTGACCTTGATGGTCATATTCTTCTTTAATGGTGCGGTATAGGTAAAAATTTCAAGGCCTGAACCGGAATCATATTTGCTTAAAAATTTAATCTGGCCGTCGCTTATACCGGATATTGACCAAACAATATCTTCTCCGTTAACTGTTGAAGTCGTTGTGATGGCATGGACCGGTGAGGAAAAAATAAAGAAGATAAAAAAGATAAGGAGATAATTAAAAAAATTATTTTTCATAATAAGTTACTCAACGTGATGGAAAGTATCAGGAAAATAGATTCCGGATAGCTTCCTGTAATATTGCAAAATTGTATTATTGTTGTTTAGCCCACCCACAACTGCAACACCAGGTTACTCATGATTTGACAGAATTGCCGGCAGGAACAGTGACCAGGGAGAAGAACATTTTTTATCCATGGAAACCTTATACCGATATACCGAATCACCAATCCCCATTTGATTTGTCCCCACCCCATACAGATAATAATATCCATCGGAGTCTTCTACCCCCCATACATTTTTCAACGAAGGAATTCCGGGAAAACCCGTTGACGCCCAGGAAGATGCGCACTGATCCTTGTGGTAGGCTGGGGAGCCAAAGGCAAAAACTTCATCTTTCGGAGTACCGATTATTGCACTGAACGACTGAGGCGGGTCGACATTATGACGGTAAAAAACCTGCTGCCAGCTTGCGCCGTCATAATGAAGGATTTCGGTTTCATTCTCACCCAGCATAGAGGGCGTCTCCCCTACGGCATAGACATTATCAGATGCATTGCCCCAGATGTCACCGAGTTGCATATAATCGCTGTTGAGGGTAGGCATGGCAACCCACGTTCCATCAGATTGCCTGCTGAGTACCGTAGCATGATAGCCTGATGAGTACCACGATCCAGATGCAAAAAAAGGACCGTTGGGTCCAGCCCCCCAGATACCGGACAGCGAGGGAGAGGTATCCGGAAGTATTTCTTGTTGCCAGTTTTGGCCGGAATTGTTGGAAAATAAAATTACATCATTGCCGACAGCAAAGACCTTATTTCCTGTTCCCCAGAAATCAGAAAAATCAGTACCCCCCGGTATAGCAGTTTGGCTCCAATCATTTCCATCATAACGGAAAATTTTATCATAAGAAGCAGCTAAGGCCCATTGGCCGTTGTCCGCAATATTCACCGAGGTAAAATGTTCATTGACTGAATCATCGACAACCAAGGATACCCATTTCGTTCCGTCAAATTGCATGACCAGTCCACCATCACCAACGACCATAAGATGATCCCGGCTGCTCCCTCCGATGCTGTTGATGTTCAAATAAGTTCGACCCGCCATGCCTGTCCATCGAATTCCATCATATCGATAGAGAGGAAACTGCGAGTAACTGGAAGCTCCGACAACAAGGCTCCCTGAAACCATTTGGGCAGCACTGAATTGAGATGGAAAATATTTGATCGGTATAAAACTGTTGTTTTCCCGATGGAGGATGATGCCGTCATTTTCATGGCCCGTAACATTACTGCCGTAACCGACCACATAGAGATCAGACCATGTCGTTCCGGTAACCGCCCTCAAACTCTGCGAAGAAGTATTACCGCCGGTATATTCTTGTGCCCAGGTGTTGGTAGTTACGGTATATCTATGAATATAACTCCGGCCGGTATAACTATCATCCCCAACGGCAACCAGGATCCCAGCCTGGGCATCTCCCCAAAGATCAAAAATATCATTTCCGGGGATGTCTCCGGACGTGCCGATAATTTTCTTCCAGGTATTATCCATCGTATCCTTCTGCATAAAGATTCCGTCTTTTCCTGCGGCAAAGGATCCGAGACCAGAATGATAAACGGCATAGAGATTATTGGTGGTGCCATCGGTTGTCTCTGGGGTACAGGAACCTGTTCCGCAGTTGAGGATAACGCCGCCACTACCTACGACGTAGGCGGAATTTGCTCCCAGACACCAGACATCTGACAGGCTTCCTGTGACACCGGAGTTTACGGTACTCCAGTTAGAGCCGTTATAATGGAGAACTGTTCCCTTATCTCCTGCTGCGAACATGGATGAAGTGGTGCCACAGACGGCATACAAATCGTTATTAGTCGGACTTGCCATGGGCTTCCAGTCGTTTCCGTCAATGGAAAGGATAGCACCTCGATCACCGACCGCGTATAAGCCGTCAAGACTCGTTCCACAGACTCCATGCAACGGAGAACGTGGAACTATGGTCATGGAAGAAACAGCGCCGCCTTTTGCATGTAAAATCGCACCATCCCTGCCACTGATAAAGATATCGTTATCGCTGGTTCCGGTGATGGCGGTACTCTGGGGATACTGACCTATGGCTGTTCTTGAAATAATGGTTGAATTATCACCATTGTAATGAATAAGTGCTCCTGCGCTTGCATTGTAAATAGAACCATCGGAATCGTCACCAACGAACCATACACTAGCATTAGAAGTTCCCCAGATTTTTCGGGACCAACCTGGTACGCTGTTACCGGAGAGGATCTGTTCCCAGTTTCCCCAGCTTCCCTGTTGCAAACGATACAGCCCCTCTTCGCCACCGATATAGACATCCCCTCCGGCAAACCCCATCACCGATTCCGGACGTAAAGGTGCTGAACCCGGGTAGGTGCTGGCTTGATTAATCCAGTCGTTACTACCCGTATTACTGAGAAAAATATCAAAAAGTCCACCACCACCGGAACCGGAATCATATCCCCATCCAACGGCATAGAGATTGGAAGTGGAATCACCCCAGATGTCGTAGATTATGGAATATCGCCATATTCCATCGGAAAAAGGAGTGTCCATATATGACCAGTTACCCGCGCTGTAAAGAAGAATGTTACCGTTTCGACCTCCGGCATACACGTTGCTTCCGACCTGGGAAAATCCCCAGACACAATACAGGTCATCTTGGGTGGGAGAATGCATCTTCTGCCAGCTTGTACCATTGTAATGGAGGATTGTCCCGCCGCTACCCACTGCAAAAACATCATTGGCAGTCCTTCCCCAGACAGACTTCAGGCTGACCGATACCGGGCTCGTCATGTCAGACCAGTCAGAACCATCATAATGACGGATCAGACCGTTATCACCCACGGCAAACACATCATTGGAAGCCACGACATAGATATCATTATATCCATTGGTCGGATACCAGGGATACAGACGTTGCCAATCGCCGGCCGCCACTGCGGAAGATGCCCAAAGCATCGCTAAAAAAATTAATAATCCCCACTGAAACACACTTTTATTCTCTAACAATTTCTGCATATTACTACTCATTACTTATCCGCTTGTTGTTAATGATTAACCACTAATTCAAGATATAATACAACAGGCAATTATCAAAAGTCAAAGGTACCACCACTAATATATATGCCTTCCACCGACAATCGCAGGCAGAAAAAAATTCCAGGAGGATGTCGGTCGCATGATCAACAATGGGCTTTCCTGCCAGGTTATGCTAAACCCAAGCCCACCCCGGTCATTATTGCCCCAGGCCAGGACCATAAGGTGCCATCCTTTTTTATTACAGCAGCGTGACCATGCGCACCAACTGCCCAGCCTATGCTGGCAGGAAAAAACAACAAAAGATGTATAGATTGGAATAGTGAGAGCTGTTTTTCTTCATTATTATCCTCTTGAAAACCTTAGAATAAATGATCCGTTTGTTAGCTGGCTATATGATGTTTTTAAAAAATAAAAATATCAATTACGAATAACTTATACCAAAACAATCCCCTTACCTATCGAGATCGGCAACTGAAAATCGCCCGAAACACCCTGCGTTATCGCATGAAAAAGCGAGATCATCCCTGCTGCCATTTCTTTCTTCATGCAAATTTTCTTTTTTTGTCGCCCAAAGAGGACGATCCGTGAAAAAATTTCTGCTTTTGAGGGAAGTAAAACCGGTGGAATTATCTCTTATTCTAATATTTATCTAAATTTCCAGAAATTAGATAAAATCATCTTCCCCTGACAAGACACCACCCACCTTGATGAAGAAGCAACAAAAAAGTTGATATGCACCAACAACAGTAATAAAAACGTTTCGATTTTTTTTAAAACCAGAGAGATTTTCAGGGGGCAAAATTTTTCCTTTAATGATACTATTTGCAGGCTACATCAAGCCCGTAATTCTTCATATTGGCTCTATGCGGAAAATCTACTGAAAAGGAGACAACATGAGCGCGACCGTCCGACAGTTCTATCGGAAAATCAATGATTCTTTCGCCTACTGCTTTAACGTTGAAGCTTCAAAACCCCTGACCGACCAGGAACTTATACAGCTGCGCCTGTTGCTTGCCGACGGATTTTTAGCGGAAACCATATCAACGGACCCGATACTTTCCGGGGACCGGGTGATCGAGGTCGGACCGCGGCTCAACTTTGCCACGGCCTGGTCATCAAACATGGTCTCCATCTGCCATGCCATCGGCCTTAGTGGTATCAGCCGCGTGGAACGCTCCCGCAGGTATCTTGTTCCCGGAGGCGATGACCCGCAGGATTTTATCGCCGCTCACCATGATAGAATGACGGAATGCCTGTATTCCGAACCGCTGACCACCTTTGAGACGGGCATTGAACCGGAACCTGTCTATGAAGTGGACATGATGGGCAAAGGGCCGGACGCACTGCTCGAAATTCCCGGAATCTCCATGGATGAGCGGGACCGTACTTTTTATTATGAATATTTTGTTAAAAAACATCAGCGCAACCCCACCATTGTTGAAATTATGGATCTCAACAATGCCAATTCCGAGCATTCACGACATGGTTTTTTCCGGGGCAACCAGATTATCGATGGCGAGAAACAACAGGAAACCCTGTTTCAACTGGTCACCGAAACGCTTTCCGCCCATCCCAAAGGTTCAATTGTAGCCTTCAAAGATAACTCAAGCGTGGTGGCGGGCCATGACATCACCACCCTCCACCCGCAGGAACCGGGAAAGCCTTCTCCTTTACGAGCCGTCGACGTTCGCTATCATGTGCTGCTGACCGCGGAAACGCATAATTTTCCCACCGGAGTTGCGCCCTTTCCCGGAGCGGAAACCGGGACCGGTGGCCGCATTCGCGACGTCCAGGGCACCGGCAAGGGCGGTTTTGTCATGGCCGGTACTGCCGGCTATTGCGTGGCCAATCTCCATATCCCCGGGTATGCACAACCCTGGGAAAACCGTTATGAGTGTCCGACAAATCTGGCCTCGGCCCTGACCATTGAGATTGAGGCCAGTAACGGTGCCTCGGATTACGGCAACAAATTCGGCGAGCCGCTGATCCAGGGTTTTACCCGCTCCTTTGATCTGCGACTGGACAGTGGTGAGCGCTGGGGATTTGTAAAACCGATTATGTTCACCGGCGGCATTGGCCAGATTGATGCACGACATACGAGAAAGGATGCGGAACAGAAGGGAATGCTCATTGTTCAGGTGGGCGGTCCGGCCTATCGGGTGGGTTTCGGAGGCGGCGCGGCCTCTTCCATGCTCCAGGGTGAAAATGCGGAAGAGCTTGATTTCAATGCCGTTCAACGTGGCGACGCTGAAATGGAGCAGAAGATGAACCGGGTGATCCGGGCCTGCAACGAAATGGGTGACAAAACGCTGGTCGACGTGATCCACGACCAGGGTGCCGGCGGTCCGGCCAATGTGCTCAAGGAACTGGTTGAGCATTCAGGAGGCCGAATCGAAATCCGTAATATCCGAGTGGGTGACCCCACCATGTCGGTTCTGGAAATCTACGTGGCCGAATACCAGGAACGAAACGGTTTTCTAATCAGCCCTGAAAATATCGAACAATTCCAAGCCATCTGCGATCGGGAAAAAGTGGCCTGTGAGGTTTTGGGCGAGGTCACCGGTGACCTGCGTTTTATTGTCCATGATTCCCTGGACGACACGACCCCGGTTGATCTGGAGCTCAATGAGCTGTTAGGAGACATTCCACAGAAAACCTTTACAGACAATCACGTTGACCCAAAACTTGTGCCCATCTCCCTGCCCGAAAACATGACTGTTCGAGACGCCCTGGGTGATGTGTTGCGACTGGTTTCGGTAGGTTCCAAAAGATTTCTCACCAACAAGGTGGACCGGGCCGTCACCGGGTTGATCGCCCGCCAGCAATGCTGCGGCCCCCTGCAGTTGACGGTCGCAGATGTAGCCGTGGTCGCCCAGTCCCATTTCGGCCTGACCGGAATGGCAACTGCCATCGGTGAACAGCCGATCAAGATGCTTGTTGATCCGGCGGCAGGGGCACGCATGGCGGTCGGTGAGGCCTGGACCAATCTGGTGTGGGCAAAGATCGACGATCCCCTGCAGGTCAAATGTTCGGCCAACTGGATGTGGGCGCCCAAACTTCCCGGCGAGGGCGCGGCCTTAAACGATGCGGCCCGGGCCATGCACGATGTCATGATCGCTACCGGCATGGCCGTAGACGGCGGCAAAGACTCCCTGTCCATGGCAACCGTGATTGGCAAAGAAACCGTTAAATCGCCACGGCAGCTGGTCATCTCCACCTACGCGGCCACAAAAGACATCAACAAAATCATCACCCCGGACATCAAGGAGCCGGGTTCCGTGTTGCTGCTTATCGACCTGGCGCCCGACAAATCACGTCTTGGCGGTACGGCCCTGGCCCAGGTGCTGGGACAATTAGGTGATGAGAGTCCTGATATGGATGATCCCGAACTGGTCCGCCGCGCCTTTACGGCGGTTCAAACATTAATTGATCAAAATTTAATCCTGGCCGGACACGACAGAAGTGACGGCGGTCTGATTACCACAGTACTGGAAATGGCTTTTAGCGGTAACTGCGGCCTGGATTTAGGGCTCCAAGGGGAAACACAGGCTATCCCCGCCCTCTTTTCCGAAGAGCTGGGATTGGTCATTGAATGCAAAAATAATGACCTCGATGCAATAAGCACCATTCTGAACGAAGCCGGCCTGCCAAGCAGAATTCTTGGAACCAGCTGTAAAGACAAACAGATTCATATCCAGTACAACGGTCGGGAAATCCTGAATGAAGATATGCGGGTCCTGCGGCAGGAATGGGAAGAGACAAGCTATCAATTGGAACGGCTGCAAATGAGCCCTGCCTGCGCCGATGAAGAGAAGAAAAATATCTATGACCGCTCCGGGCCGTCCTACCAACTCCCCTTCCAGCCTGAACCCGTGCCGGCAAAACTTCTTATCGCCGCCGATAAACCTAAAGTCGCTATTCTCCGGGACGAAGGATCCAACTCGGACCGGGAAATGGCCTCCGCCTTCTTTGCCGCCGGTTTTGAACCCTGGGACATTACCATGACCGATTTGCTCAATGGCCGAATTGTCCTGGACGATTTTCGCGGACTGGCCGCTGTCGGCGGATTTTCCTACGCTGATGTTCCGGAGTCTGCCAAGGGCTGGGCCGCAACTATTCTGTTCAACGAGCGCCTCAAATCCATGTTTAATGCCTTCTACGACCGGCCTGATACCTTCAGTCTTGGAGTCTGCAACGGCTGTCAACTCTTTGGTCTCCTGGGCTGGGTACCATGGCAGGGACTTGCAGCACGAGCCCAGCCCCGTTTCATCCACAACAGTTCGGGTCGTTTTGAATCCCGCTGGGTCACGGTCAAGGTAGTAGAGAGTCCGGCCATGATGCTTGCCGGCATGTCGCAACTTGTCTTCGGGATCCACGTGGATCATGGTGAAGGAAAACTTCATTTCCCGGATCAGGAAGTCCGCAGACAGATCGTAGGACAGCATCTCATTCCGCTGGTTTACGTGGATGACGAAACAAAGGCAACGGAAAAATATCCCTTTAATCCCAACGGCTCTCCAGACGGTTTTGCCGGACTCTGCTCACCGGACGGCCGCCATCTCGCTATGATGCCCCATCCGGAACGCACCTTCCTGACCTGGCAGTGCCACTATCTGCCGGAAGCAATGAAAGGCATGCCGGTGTCGCCGTGGATGCAGATGTTTAGAAATGCTTATTCCTGGTGCACGCGATGATAAAATTTTAAAAATCAAAATGTAATTCCATCAGGAAGGAACGTTCCGGTTAAGAACTGATTTTTTTCTTTGATTTTATTCTTATCAATGTAATACAATAATTACGTGTATAAGAAGTGCGGAGATTGTCTTTCTCATTGATATGAGCACAGACATCACGCAAGTAACCGATAAATGTTTCAGAGACGGATATTTCCGGATCCTGAAGAATGCCTTGAAAACAAGGCTCCCGAATAAATCCCGATACGGCAACCGATAATTTCCATAAGGAACCCTCCATGTATCAATCTCTTCTTCCCATAGTAAAGCCGCTTGTTTTTGAAGGAAAAAGTGGAATTCTACAAGTGACGCACAAGTACAATGACCAGGCACTGCTTTTTGTCCAGGAAGGAATTATTGAGCAGGTAAAAACAAAAAATTTCCAGGGAAAAAAGGCGGTCGCGACCTGTGCCCGATGGGTCAACATCACCACCAGCTTTGAGGAGGGTAAACAGGGCGACTATACGCCTGATCCGGAAATCGATACCAACGATTTTCTCTCCTTCCTTGAAAAATCGTCAAAAAACATAGAAGTTATACGGAAAAAAATTGCCGGTGATGACGCTGTGTTCCAAATCGACTCCAACAAGTTGAACAATGCCCAAAAATTAGGGGCGGAGGATTTGAAGATCGCCCTACTTTTTGACGGAAAACGTTCTATTGATCAGATTCTGCCCCTGTCGGGAAAGTCGGAACTCGCTGTCCTGACCCATACCTGCAGGCTCATCATGTCCGGTGTTGCAGGGCAGGCAACCGCAAAAAATGTGTTGCCCAAAGAGGAGCAAGAGGAATTTCTGCAGGCGCTTGATGAAAAACTTACTGATCTGGTCGGTCCTGCCGGGTCAATCCTTGTCGAGGATGCCCTGGAAACAATAGGATCACGGACCGACATGCTGACCCGGGAGGAGATCGGCCCGCTTCTGTCGGCAATAGGGACAACGCTTGAAGAGGAGGAAAAGGTCAGCCTGGATAAGTGGGGAGAAAAATTTCTATAGGCCACATCATACTGCTTTATTTCGGTCCCGCTTCTTCATTCTTGCGGGGCAGATGCTGAATAAACACCTCTATTATTTCTGTTGAAGGCTCCTCATCATAGGCCTTTTCATAGGCTTTGCGAAACTGTAAAACAGTCGAAATCAGTCCGTTTGCTACAGTCCTGGCAAAGTTCGCCTTTGACTCAAATTCTTCATCCGGCAATTTCTTTGCCTGACTGTTCTTTTGTATCCTCTGTAAAAAATACTGCGTTATTTCATCAGAGGGAGGAAGGCCAAATTGTTTTTTGAACGCATCCCGCAATCTGACGACCGTTGGATGCGGCTCTCGGGCAATCTTTTCCGCAAGAAGAGTAAACCGGGCCTGTGGGTCCCCCTTATTTGCTTTGTCCCTGGGAGTATCCTGCACCTTCTGTAAAAAATACCTGGTCAGCTCTTCGGAAGGTGATTCATTGAATTCCCTCTCAAACGCCTGCCGAAACTTTAAAACAGTCGGCCTCCCATCACTACCGGCAATCCTATCAGCCAGTTTTTGTCCCGGGTCCCTGCTGTGCTCTTCCCGCTGTTTCTCTTTCAGTTTGCCGATAAATCGAAAATAGTCTTCGACTTCCTCTTCATTAATCTCCGTCAGATCGACAAAATAATCAACAAGATCCAGACCAGGTGGCTGGCCGATCTCTTCCAGCACTTCATAATGCAGCTTGGCAAGCGATGGTTTAGGTAATCTGGCAGCAGCCCGGGCAATGGAAACCTGGACATCCCAGAGCTCATCTTTTTTATTCCCGTCGGAATTCGCCTTTACATTCATAATTAAAGACAATCCGGAAACGATTCGCAAAAATCCACCGTTTCCGGATCGTTATAAAATATTTTTTTGATCACATCCTGTTCCGGCGATCAACCAACCAGCCGCCAAAGGATCTTTATTGTTTTTTGCGCACTCGTTTCAACAGAATGATCATTGACTTCCTCAACCGTTCAATAGATTCAGCAAGAAGTTTTGTTTCATCCTTGGAGGATACAGTAACAGCAGAAGCTAATTTCCCCTTACTCATGTCATGGGTCAGCCTGGTCAGGTATACGATAGGATCCGTAATGGATTTTGCCAGGCCGAGAGCAAGAAAAAGGGTGGCAAGAAACACCACCGCGCTGATAAGTAAAAAGATATTACGAAAGGTTGTGACGGAACTGAAGACAACCTCGGCCGGCACAACATCAATCACATTGCCAAGCATTCTGGTCTTTCCCTGATCAAGGAATACCGGCGCGGCTGCAATAATGTATTTTGCATGATTAACGGCTTCCGGAGTATGAGAGCCTATAACCTGACCAGCTATTGCCGGAAAATCCTTTGTAAAATTTTCACCGGTGCCTAAATCCGATTTCCGCCCCCATTCTTTTCCCGAATCAGGGTTTGAATAATAGAACCCCTTTGCATCTATAAAAAGAACTTTTTCACTCCCTGAATTTTTTTTACGAACAAGTTCAAGAAATTTATCCGCTATTACATTAAAAAGAACAATTCCCTGAAGCCGATCATTCCTGTCGTAAATAGGGGTACCATAGCGGATCACCGGACGCAGGGGCTGTTCGACCTTTCCGTGTTCCCGGTTCAGATCAAGGGGTGAGATCATCAATTTACCGTTGGCAAGTTTTGCGGTATCAGCGAAATAGTACCTTTTCTTTTTACTCTGCAGCTTTTCTCTGCTGACAATTTTACTTTCACCATGATTTCGATCAACCCTGACGACTTCCATGCCGTCAGCGTTTAAAAAACGTACCTGATGATAGATTTTTTTATGCCTGGAGAATGCCAGAAAATCCCGCTCCAGGTTTTCTCTATCAACTTCCGCGTCACCCGCGATACCGGCCATGTCTCCAATCATAGCCCTTAACGGCACGGAATCACGCAGATAAAACAGGTCATCACTGACATTTTTCAAAAAATCCTCGATGCCGAACGAAACAAGGGAAACCTTATCCTTAAGTTTACTGTTACTGATCGACCGCAGGGAGCCGCTGATACTTGTCAACGCGTAGCCACCAAGCGCAACAAGCGGAATGAGAGAGACGAGGATGAAGGCAAGTAAAAGTTTATTTCTGATTTTTGTCATTGCATGTTCTCCATAAAAATTATTTCTAATGGTTATACATTCATTTTATTTTTCATAAGCAGTACAAAAAAGCTCTTGTTGCTCCACCTTGCGAGCCCGCACTACCTATACTTTTTTGTTCCGTCGACGAAAAATAACCTTCGTATACCGCATATAATTTCATTAAATGATACGGCAGAAAAAAAATCAAAGAGAAAAACTATAATAATATTCTTTTTCAGATACTTACCGTTTCCTTGCCTCAACCCGGCAACCAAGATTTTGGTGCAGGATAACGACCTCGTTTCATTAAAAAAACAAAGAGTGAGTCCTCTTTTTTCAGCAACCAGGACATGAGGACAATACGGGAGAGCAGGCAGGAAAAAGAGCACGACGACTTGTTCCATCAAACTATGACACAAAGAACAGAGAAAGCAGGAGGCTTGATGTTGCCGATCAGAAAAAAGCTATTGATGTATGGCCGCTTGGAAAAAAGAAACTCTTTATATAAGGTCCCGGCTGCCGGAACTGGACAAACTGATGATTGCCGCCAAGTTACAGCAATTCATTGGGCCTTGGATGCCCCAGATGGTCTTTCAGCAGGACATTCACCAGCAATCCGGATCCCAGGGCAGGTAACAGAAGAACAACTACTGACTGACGACGAGATTTTTTCAAGGAAGAACGGAAATACCCGACAAGCAAAACATCACCGGCATAAGCCGTCAGAAGAAAACCCGGAATCGGCACCGGAAAATATAAAAAATCCAGGGAACGGGAGAGAATCCCGGCCACTGGTTGTTCGGCTCAACAACCAGACGGGCCACATGCAGGTCGACCTCCATCATGAAGATGAGCAGGCTCATAAATATGAGGACGTTGATGACGACAAAGAGATGATTGAATTATTGGTTCAAACCTGTCTGTTTATCACGGTTCACAACGGGAAAGGGAACTCCACCATACCCGAAATTACATCTGCCCTGTTCCATTCAAAAATAAAGGGGATTTTTGCCGTCGGCCTGAATAATCCCCCTGAAAAACATAAAGGTGCCTTGCAAAATAGATCGAATGCCAGCCGGAAAGGGCATCCCGGCTTAGGCTATTTAAAAAAGACATATCAGGCTTCCCTGTTCCTTTCGCCCTATAAAAAGTTCCCATCCCGTCTTCATCTATTTTTCATAATAGGCCCGTACAATACGCATCAAAGATAGCACATCTCAAGCCGCTTATAAAAGCCGCAATCCCTCAGGGTATTTCTCAATACGGACACCCAGGGGCAACAATAATTGAAACAGAGGTCTACCGAAATAGAACATCTCGGCAGCCACGCTTAACTGTCGCAGTTCAGCGATTTTATGACGAAAGTCAAGATCAGCATTCACCTGCACCCCCAACTCCTCAAGCATTACAGGACGGCTGTCTTTTGTCTGTAACTTCTGTGCGACCACAACCATATCCGGACAAGGGTGCTCTTCTTCATGCTGATGTACAAGGGGCAACAGCGGGTCATCTACATCAATACAGTCGAATCGAGTCAAAAGATCTTTACCGGTGATCGCAAGCAATGGCTCTGGAGCAGTGCAGTCAAGCAGACCGCAGGCCATGGGCCTCTGTTCATAAATGACGCAGGCCCCGGCTGCCTCGTCATAAAACATGCAGCACCAGGAACCGCCCTGCCCCTGAATCTTCAAAAACTCCCCGGCAACCGGCTCCGGAGAATCACATAAAGGCTGGTAGGCCAGCTCTCCCTTTCTTATGGTAACAAGCTGCTCACAGGCAAGAGCACCGGCTTGAACCAGGGCCAGGTCCCGGCCGTGCAGGGCCGGACCGCCCTGCATGCAGCAGGAGCCACAGCGATCACAGGAGGTTTTTTTGCCTATCACCATCATACTCCGATCACTGCATAAGCTCCGTGCTCAGATAGCGCTCCCCGGTATCCGGCAGAATCACCACGATACGCTTTCCCTTGTTTTCCAGACGATTACCAACCTTGACCGCCGCCCGCACTGCTGCGCCCGAAGAAATACCGCAGAGAACACCTTCTTTGCGGGCCAGGATCCTGGCCATGGTAAAGGCTTCATCATTTTTAATCCGAACCACCTCATCAATTAATGCGGTGTTCAATATCTCCGGCACAAAGCCGGCTCCGATCCCCTGGATCTTATGCGGCCCGGGCTCACCGCCGGAAAGGACCGGTGAATCCGCAGGCTCGACCGCAACAGCCATCAGCGCTGTTTTTTCCTTCAAGTACCCGGCAGTCCCGGTAATGGTGCCGCCGGTTCCCACTCCGGCGACAAGAATATCAACCCGGCCACCGGTTTGCTGCCAGATTTCCGGGCCTGTGGTCTTCCAATGAATGGCTGGATTTGCCGGATTGGTAAACTGATTGGGCATCCAGGAACCGGGGATCTCGGCAAGTAATTTTTCCGCCCGAATAATGGCTCCCTTCATCCCCTCGCCACCGGGTGTCAAAACGACCTCTGCGCCAAGATGAGCCAACAACTTGCGCCGTTCAACGCTCATGCTCTCCGGCATAGTCAACACCAGCCGATAGCCCCGTTCGGCGCAGACAAAGGCCAGACCGATACCGGTATTGCCACTGGTTGGCTCAATAATGGCACCTCCCGGGCCAACTCGGCCCGCAGCCTCAGCGGCATCGACCATGGCAACGGCAATTCGATCCTTGACACTGCCAAGTGGATTACGAGACTCAACCTTAGCCAACAGTTCCGCCCCACAGCTGACTTTGCCAAGCCGGACCAAAGGAGTATTACCAACAGTCGCGACCAGGTTTTCATTTATCTGCATCATCCATCATCCTTCTTGCCAAGATAGACAAGTTCCGGCTGTTTGAGCAGCACCTTGGTATCTGAACCAACCGACCTGGTCAGCCAGACATTGCCGCCGATAATCGACCGCGCTCCGACAACTGTATCCCCACCAAGAATGGTGGCATTGGCATAGATAATCACATCATCTTCAATGGTCGGATGCCGCTTGGTGTGACGTAACCGCTCACCTGCATCTTTCGGTAAAGACAATGCACCCAGAGTCACCCCCTGGTAGATTCGCACGCGATTGCCGATATCGGTGGTGGCGCCGATCACCACTCCGGCCCCATGATCGATAAAAAAACTGGCCCCGATATGGGCCTCGGGGTTGATGTCGATGGTGGTGCGATGGTAGGCATATTCACTCATGATTCTTGGAATAATCGGTACCTCCAGCTCGAACAGTCGATGGGCCAGTCGATAAACCATGGTCGCAAAAAGACCCGGATAACTGAACACAACCTCATCAGCATTGGCGGCGGCCGGATCACCAATAAGAGTCGCTTCAATATCAGATTCCAGCCGCTCACGGATTGCCGGCAGTGAATCAATAAAAACCTCTGCAATCTGATAACTCCGTTCTCCGCAATTGCTGCAGGACTGATTGTGACGAAAGCAGTCATGACGAATAGCCGAACCGACCTGCAGGGCAATACGCTCATACAAAACGCTCAATTTCTGACCAAGGTGATACTCCAGATTCTCAGGTGTCAGGATCATTTCGGTAAAATATCCGGGAAACAACACCTGCTGTAACTTAAGAACAAGGTCCACAATCCCATCTTTAGAGGGAATAGGGACCGGTTCAATATGGCATGTTCGTCCACCGTTGCGAAACATACCGCAAAGCTCTTTCACCACCTGGGGGAGACAATTAAACCGGATACCTTCCGGCCCGATACCACTGTCGCAGGTTCCGACTATTCGCTCTTTTTTTCCCATAACTATCCACCCGAATTTCTTTTGCAGCCTGACTGATGCCGTCCTGGAAAAATCGACATGCATCATACTACCACAACGTAACCGAACCCTGTCAAGTAAATTCTCTGTCAATGTCTGGTAATAAAGCAATCCGACAAAGTCCCAGCAAGCAGAAATCCTGTTTTTCCTGAAAACAGACTACTGCCGATTGTCCTTCCGGAGCCAGGCCCGCCAGCCGAAGGGCCTTCGCTGAAAAAGGATAAAAAATCCCCTGCTTGAAAAAACGGTTCCTTTCCCGCTCCGAATACAGAGGTTCATAACTCAGAGGCATGGTTTTCCGCAGTCGGGTCCGCTGTTCGGCAAGCGATTCTCCCTGGAAAATTTCAGGGATGAAACGATGGCCGCATCGCAGCCAGTCAAAAATGAGGAGTTCTCTGAGCAATCCGAAATCGCTGCGCTCCGATACATGGCTGACCAGTAATTCAACCATCAACTCCTGGGTAGCGGCCCGCTGAAAAAACCCCGTCTCTCTACAGACGGTAAGCAGGCTCTCGAAAAAGACAAACGCATTTTCACCTATTTGTTCGAGATAGCGCCAGAGAGAGGGAAAGTAGCGATTGTTATAAAAACGCTCCACGCATTCGCCGAAGAGAAACAGGTCGGCCAGCGTCCGGTTGTCCATGGTTGCGGTTGTCAGCACCTCATAGGGGGGACGGACGCAATGGATAATCCCGTATTTATCCGCCTCCCCGGCAAGAGGCGTTGCCGGCAGGACTTTCAACAGCCCCATCTGGATATGGTGCGGCAGGCAGGCAAAAACCCGGCAAAAAGACTCGCCAAAGCTCTGCCGGTCATCTTCGGGAAGTCCAAGAATAAGGTCGACATGCAGATGGATGTTTTCCATGGCCCGCAACCGGCGGATGGTGGCAAGGGCGCGCTCAACATCCATTTGCCGGTGCACGGCGGCAAGGGTCTTTGTATTTGTTGACTGAATACCGATTTCAAACTGGAAGAGTCCGATCGGCACCGTTTCCAGAAAGTCAAGCTGCTCTTTGGTAAAACGGTCCGGCGCAACTTCAAAATGAAACCTTGTGTGATCGCCGATCTCCACCAGTTTTTTCCAGATGGCCAGGGCCCG
>JANTGH010000063.1 GCA_024763055.1 Desulfobulbaceae bacterium | reverse complement strand
GCAGGGCCTGCCCATGCCGGAGCAAGGGGTTTTCATCGTTCGAAGTCTACGCTTATCTGTTGTGGCCGGCCAATTTGGTCCAGCCATGCTGGTTTATATGAGCAAGATTATTCCCGGACAAAGGAATAGCCTTAGAGCTGACGGAGCACGTCAACACGTCAGAAACAAAAAAATAGAAAAATTATCCGGAGGAAGTATTCATGGCCGTTTTTACCTACCAGGCAAGTGACCTCTTCAACTGGCTGACCAGCAAAGATAATATTATTGTTCTTGATGTCCGCAACGACAAGGACTTTAAGCGTTTTCAGGTGGAAAGTCCTTATCCGTTTGAAATGATGAACATCTCTTATTACGATTTCATGGAAATAGAGGATGAATGCGTGGCCCGCCTGCCAAAGGGGAGAAAAATTCGTATTGTCTGTGCCAAGGAAGGATCAGCCAAATATGTTGCCGATATTTTAGACAAACACGGTTTTGAGGATGTCGGGTATCTAACCGGCGGCATAAAAACCTGGGGCAATCTGCTTGTTCCCAAACTGGTTAATCCGGGCATGAATTACAAGCTGTACCAATTTACCCGGCCGGGTAAGGCATCCTGCAGTTACGGCCTTATCCATGATAAAGAAATCATGCTGTTTGATCCTTCCCGCGCCGTGGATTTTTATATAGATTTTGCCGCAAAAAAAGGTTGCACCATCATCAAGACATTTGAGACACATCTGCAGGCTGACTATATTGCGGGCAGCCGTACCATTGCCGCACGTACCGGTGCGGAATTCCTTGCCAACGATGGTGATTTCAAAGGCTCAAAAAATAATTATATTTCCCTTAAAGATTGTGAAATCCATACATTTAAAAAAGGCGGGCCAAAAATAAAAGTCCTGTTTACCCCTGGCCATACACCAGGTTCCACCAGCTTTATTGTTGATGATAAATATATGATCAGCGGTGACATGGTGTTCATCACCTCAATAGGACGACCTGACCTCGGGGGCAAAGCCATCGAATGGGCGGAAATGCTCTTTAATTCCATGAAAATGGTCAAAAAACTTGAAAACAATCTGATAATATTGCCCGGACATTACATGAACTGGGAGGAGGCTGATAAAAACTTAATCTTTGCCCTGCCCTTCGGCGAGGTAAAAGAGCGCAATAAGCATATATATAACATTGACAACCTCGATGACTTCATCGCCTTTATCAAAGAAAACATGCGGCCGCAGCCCGAGGAGTACGCCCAGATCCGGCTGGCCAATGCTAATCTCGAACACTATGATGAAGACAAGCAGGAAGAACTTGATCTTGGCAAGAATGAATGCGCGGCCACGGCCTATGCCGCTGCCCAGGCGAAAAAAGAAGCAACCTGATTTTTGATGGCGTCGTAAAAACTTCGATCTACTGCGTCGTGTGTCCTGTGGCGATTCGTGGGCATACCACATGTCTAATTAAGACCCGCCACAGAACACTACTCCCCGGAGTCTCCGCTGCGCTGCGCTTACCTGTATGCCTGTGTTTTTACTTAGCCATCTTTAAGCACTGTCTGTACTTTTTACGAGTTCATCATTTTTGACATGCAGCAAATTATTGAATTTTCCACTCCACGGCGTGAAATCCTGGTGGACATTACCGAACAAGTTAAAGCCGTGGTACAGGCGTACGGAATCGATAACGGTCTGGTTGCCCTTTACGCACAGGGGGCAACCGGGGCCATCATGATCCAGGAGAACTGGGATGACTCTGTTCAGACAGACGTGATCAACCTGCTGGCAAGCATCATTCCACGTGGGGTCTGGCTGCATGATAAGCAGGACGGAAACGGTGATGCCCATCTTAAATCAGGGCTTGTCGGACCATCGGAAACCATCCCGCTTATAGACGGCAAACTGGGCTTGTCCACCTGGCAGAATATTTTTTTCTGCGAGTTTGATGGCCCAAGGAAAAAACGTTCTGTTGTCTGTACCATTCTTCCCGATTTCGCCTCGAGCTGACCCAGTATGACAACAGCCCCCTCTCGGGTCAATTCCATTAGAGGGTAAAGGAACAGATAGACACCAACATGAATATCCAAGCCAAAACAGGAGTCCCGTCCCCAACCAGAACAACTTGAAAAAAATATTCATTCCCTGTTCTGATGAGTTTTTGCGCTGGACAAGGCGAACTCCACTCTATAGAATAGTCATGTATTGTACGGATTATTCTTTTTCGATAATCATCAATAAAAAACTGGTTATTCTTTCGACGGAGTAGAGAATAGATGAAAATTCTGTCCCCCTTTAAAGGATTGACGAAAAATATGGTTCAGGCCAATAAACGGTCCCCCATGCAAACGTTTTGCATGGGGGTTTTTCTCAGTATTTTCTTATTCACCGGGACTTCTTTCGCCGCCCCTTCATTGACGCCGCGGGCAGCATCCATGCTGAACAATGTAAAAGTCAGGGTGGGCCGGGAACTTGATCAAAAAGGGTTTGCGCTTGGACAACCCATTTTTATCCGTATCTTTAAGATGCCCGGTACCCTGGAAGTATGGATAATGAACAACAATAGGTACCAGCTTTATAAAGAATATCCTATCTGCTGTTATTCAGGCTACCCGGGACCAAAACTTCAGGAGGGTGACTGGCAGAGCCCGGAAGGGTTCTATGCAGTTTCCGCCCGGCAGATGAACCCCAAAAGCAGCTATCATCTCTCATTTAATGTCGGCTATCCCAATGAATTTGACCGCGCAAGGAAACGTACCGGCAGCTCGATCATGGTACATGGTGAATGTTCATCCCGGGGATGTTTTGCCATGGGCAACAGCCAGATGGAGGAAATTTATCTCCTGGCCCACTCCGCCCTGACTTATGGGCAGCAACGTTTCGGCCTCCATATTTTTCCCTTTAAACTGACCGCCCGTAACCTGTTCAAATTTCGCAGCTCTCCCTGGATCGGCTTTTGGAAAAAACTGCAACCGGGTTTTGAATTCTTTGAACAACAACATAAGATACCGGATATTATCGTCAAACAGGGAAACTATGTAATCAACAGCAAGACGATTCAGGTGGCAATGGCAACTCCTGAAAAAAAGGCGAACAATAAATGACAGGCAAAGAACGACGGCAAGGGGAACGTATACTCTTTAAAAGCCGTATACTTATTATAACCGGAGATGACAATATTGTCGCCGAAGCCGACTCCCGTGACATCAGCCTCAGAGGCATCTATCTTTTGCCGGAGAAAAAACTCCCTCTCGACACATTCTGTGCCTTGAAAATTTCCTTAACCGGCGAATCAAGCACAATGATGGTTACCGTTCATGGCAAGGTGTGCCGTCATGATGAACAGGGTATGGGCATCGCCTTTCTTGACCTGGAAGAAGACGGCTTTATTCACATAAAAAACCTTATAGCACTCCATAGCGCAGATGGAGCCCTTAAAAAGCCTGCAGCCTTTCCCTGTCAAGAAGGGTAATCACCTTGCCCTGCACCTGAATAATCCCCTCCTCACGCATTTTTGCAAAGATACGGGAAAGCGTTTCCGGACTGGTACCTAACAGACTGGCCAGCTGCCCCTTGGGTATGTCAAGCGTGACCTGGTCCGCCCCCTTTTGCTCTTTACAAAGATAGAGGAGATGCGAGGCCAATCTTCCCGGCACCTCTTTTAAGGAAAGATGTTCGATCTGGGTGGTAAACCTGCGCAAGCGCATGGACAGCATGGCCAGCATATTCAGGGCGATTGACGGATTGGTATGAACCAATCCGATAAATTCCGTTCGGGGGAAAAACAAAAGCTTACCTTTACTCAGGGCAGCGGCATGAGCAGGAAACGGTCGTCCATGAAAAACCGGTACTTCGCCAAAGGGCTCTCCCGGGCCAAAAATATGCAGAGTCTGCTCCCTGCCTTCGAGTGAAATCTTAAAAATTTTCACCTGACCTTCGACAACCATATAAAAACCAACGGCATCGTCTCCTTCAAAAAAAACAGTTTCACCTCGCCGGACTGTTTTCACCACTGAGATTTTCGATAATTCAGTAAGTTGTGATGAAGATATTCCTTCAAACAGAAAGCTGCCCGCTATGATATCCCGTTTATTTTTCATAAAATGAAAGAAAAAAACAAAACTTGATATAAATCAATGAATATTGACACAATGTGGTTAAAGTTTGCTCAACCTTGAACAAAAATCATAATAAAAAATAATGTCAAATGCGACATAAACCGGCAGGGTTGGGGCGAATTTTCAGACCCAACCGCAACCGACCATGAAAATCGACAAAAAGCTCATACTTGCAGAACCGATTTTCAGATAATAATCAGACTAAGGAGATACAGTATGTATTGTAACCAATGTGAACAGACGGCCAAGGGTATTGCCTGCACCACCATCGGTGTTTGCGGCAAGAATGAGGAGGTAGCCGATCTTGAAGATGTACTCATCTATGCTCTTTGCGGCATGTCCCTCTTTGCCGACGAAGCCAGAAAAAAAGGCCTTGTAGATGAAACCATGGACCGTTTTGCCATGGAGGCCGTGTTTTCGACCCTGACCAACGTTGATTTTGATCCGGAACGTTTTGTTCCCATGATCAACAAGGCCGTGCAGCTGCGTGAAGACCTGAAGACAAAAGTTGCCGCTGCCGGCGGTAAAACCGATTTTACCCATCCGGCTGCATTTTTTACCCCGGCCGATACTGTAGAAAGTTTGGCCAAACAGGGCGCTGATCTTAACTTTATTCCCAGCTTAGATGTTGACGAAAATGTCCGTTCCCTTAAGCAGACCCTGCTGTACGGTCTGAAGGGAATTGCCGCCTACGGCGATCATGCAGCTATTCTGGGCCAGAGCGATCCTGTTGTCCCCGGATTCATGTATGAGGCTCTTGCCGCTCTGTTGGCCGAAGGCCTTACCATTGATGACTGTGTGCCTGTTGCCATGAAAGCCGGCGAAATCAACCTCAAGGCAATGGAACTGCTTGATACTGCAAATACCGGAACCTATGACGACCCTGTTCCCACGTCGGTACCGCTCGGCCACCGTAAAAATAAATGCGTACTGATCACAGGGCACGATCTGCACGACATCGAGCTGTTGCTCAAACAGACGGAGGGCAAAGGTATTGATGTGTATACCCATGGTGAAATGCTGCCCTGCCACGGTTATCCGGAACTTAAAAAGTACGAACATTTTTACGGTCATTTCGGCACTGCCTGGCAAAACCAGCACAAGGAGTTTCCCAACTTCCCCGGACCAGTGCTTTTTACCACCAACTGTATCCAGAAACCGCGTGAAAACTACAAGGACCGTATTTTTACCACCGGCCTGGTCGGCTGGCCCGGTGTTACCAATATTGAGAACAAGGATTTTACCCCGGTAGTTGAAAAAGCTCTGGCCATGGAGGGCTGGCAGGACGATACGGACAACGGTTCGGTCATGGTCGGTTTTGCCCATAAAGCAGTCCTCGGGGTGGCCGACAAGATTATTGAGGCTGTTAAAAATAAAGATATCAAACACTTCTTTCTGGTCGGCGGCTGTGATGGCGCCAAACCCGGTCGGGACTACTTTACCCGATTTGTTGAGCAGGTCCCTTCAGATTGCATGGTACTGACTTTAGCCTGCGGTAAATTTCGCTTCTTTGATAAGGATCTTGGCGATATCGGCGGCATTCCGCGTCTACTTGATGTCGGGCAGTGCAACGACGCCTATTCCGCCATCCAGATCGCTGTTGCTCTGGCAGGCGCATTTGAGTGTGACGTCAATGAGCTTCCGCTGTCCATGATAATTTCCTGGTACGAGCAGAAAGCGGTTGCAATCCTGCTGACCCTGCTGTATCTCGGAATCAAGGATATCCGCCTCGGCCCCTCCCTGCCGGCATTTATCAGCCCGGCTGTTCTGCAGTTCCTGGTTGATACCTTTGATATCAAACCCATTGACACCCCGGAAAATGATCTGAAGGCTATCCTGGGATAATCCGGACATTCCTTCCCATCTTGACGGGAAAAACTTTACAGGGCCGTACCTCCATGCTCCATGGTTCGGCCCTGTTGCCGGAGAAAAAACAATGAATGACCAAAATCTTCCGAAAACTTTTTGCCCCATGCCTGGAATCAACGCCGGAATGCTCACCCTTGAAGATCTGGAACGTATCACCGATATTGTTCGTAAATATGATGTGCCCATGGTCAAGGTGACCGGAGCGCAACGGCTATATTTTCAGGGATTGAAACCAGAAAGACTCGCAGAACTTAAAAACGAACTGAAGATCCCTGATGGCCTGCCCCACACCAGAAGCCGGGTTCATTATGTCCAGTCCTGTCCCGGCAAGACCTGGTGCAAATTTGGTATAAGGTCGACTGATAACATGTCAAAAGCCATTGCCGCACTTGAGCTGGACGGTCCCCTGCCCTACAAGGTCAAGGTGGGTATTTCCGCCTGCCGGATGTGCTGTTGTGAGTCATGGATGCGCGATATTGGTTTAATTGCTGAAAAAAAAGGCTGGCGCCTGAGCTTTGGCGGCAATGCCGCCGGTACACCAAGAATCGGTGATCTGGTGGCTGATGGATTACATGATGACGAGGCCCTGGTCCTGGTTAAAAAAACCCTTAATTATTATCTTACAACAGCAAAATATAAAACCAGAAGTGCCCGTTTTATGGAAAGAGTCGGCATTGACGAACTCAAAAAAAATGTACTGGGATAGGCAAACAGAACGGTCAAACCACAGTAAACCGGAACAATATATTTTGTTCTCTCATGTGACTAAATGACAAAACGACGAAAAAACTCTTTCGCCTTTGCGTGAGGCTTTCCTTTTCTGAATATATGAGGACAAACCATGAAATGCCCGGGACAGGACAGCCGTTACTGGAGCGGTGAGGATGTTTTTGAAGCCGCGTGCCCAAATTGCGGCCACAGCATTGAATTTTTCAAGGACGACAGCCGGCAGAATTGCCGAAAATGCGGCCATCGCATGCTCAACCCGAAAATGGATTTCGGCTGTGCCTCTTACTGTCCCCATGCCGAGCAATGTCTTAATTCCATGCCGCCAGAACTGATTACCAGGCAGGGTGACCTGTTCAAAGATCGCATTGCTGTTGCCATGCGAAAATATTTCGGCAATGATGCCCGCCGGATCCAGCATGCGCTTGATGTTGCCGAACATGCCGAAGCCATAGGTAAAGCACAAGATGACGGTGATATGATGGTGATCATGGCTGCTGCCTATCTTCATGATATCGGTATCAAAAATGCTGAATTGAAATACAACTCCTCATCGGCCAAATACCAGCATATTGAGGGGCCGCCGGTGGCAAGTGAAATACTCAGCGGATTGAAAGCACCGGCGGAACTCATTAATGAAGTCTGTGATATAATTGGCCATCATCACTCACCCCGGGACGAAGAGACCACGAACTTCAAGGTGCTCTATGATGCGGATCTCATCGTCAATATGGCCGAATTATACCAGAAAACACCCCATACTATGGAGCAACTCGAAAAAATACTGGCCTCGTCGTTCATGACTGCGGCCGGTGCCGGTGAAGGCAAAAAAACACTGACAAAATTTATTCAAGAATAAGTACTCAGAATATATATAGGATTACCCATGAAAATAATGCGGAAAATTATAGAAATTGATGAAGAACTCTGCACCGGCTGCGGCGAATGCGTTCCCGACTGTGCCGAGGGCAGTCTGCAGATCATTGACGGCAAGGCCAAGCTGGTCTCAGACAACCTCTGTGACGGTCTGGGTGCCTGTCTCGGCTCCTGTCCCACCGGTGCACTGACGGTTGTTGAGCGAGTGGCGGAAGAATTTAACAAAGAAGCGGTGGAAGAATTCCTGGCCGAACAGAAAAAAAAGGAAGCGACCGGGACTCTCAACGCCTGCCCGTCAGCGCAGCTGAAAACCATGCAGCCGATTACACCTTGCCAGGCAGCCAATGAGCCTACCTCACAACAAGGTTGCGCTCTTTCCCACTGGCCGGTACAGATACGGCTCATTCCGCCCACTGCCCCGTTTCTGGAAAACTGCGACTTGTTGATTGCCGCCGACTGTACAGCTGTTTCCTATGGCGGGTTGCAAAAGGATTTTATTCAAGGCCGGGTGGTGATGATGGGCTGCCCTAAGTTTGATGACCAGCAAATGTATGTGGACCGCTTCACCGAATTGTTCAGGACCAGAAAACTGAATTCCGTCACCATTCTGATTATGGATGTGCCCTGCTGTTCTTCCATGCTGCAGATTGTGAAAAAGGCTTACACCGACGCCAAGGCCTCGGTATTGATACGACAGGTGGTTATCTCCAGCCAGGGTGCCATCCTGGATGATAGAAACTGGTAGCGCCCACAGCGCTTTTTTTAAGAGTCCTGTGCAGGCCACGACATCGAGCTTGTACAGGACTTTTTTATTTCTTGTTCTGTCCTTTCCTCATTGCATCCCTGCGCTTTATACTGAGACGGCGAAACCAGCAGCCTGAGCCTGTCAGCAGGACACCGACCACGACCAGCAGGTAACGAGCGCTGGTGACATCGATACTGACAATCGCCCAACCAACCAAAACAAGACCGGCAACAATGAGAAACCAATCGGCAAAAATGTTAACGGCAAGGGAGAGATTTTCAACGCGCCTAATAAAATTTCCCATCAGCTTTTTTCCACCTCATACTCAATACCCTCTGGTCCGGATTCCTTGACAAGTATCCGGCCATCGTTCATCAAAATTATCCTGTCCATGCGAACGACGATGCTTCTATCGACAATAAAGTAAAAACGTTGCCCGCTTTTCATATGTTTTAGACGTAACCTTACGTCTTTATACCCCTTTCAACAGTCACCTCGATAATCCAAAATCGTTGCATCTGTTTTTTCCAGGTGTTTTTCATGCATAATCTATGATAGATTAAAAAAAAGTAACCAGCAAACCGGAGGAAATCCATGAGTACTGCAAAAAAGACATGTGAGGTTTGTGGGAAAAAAGCCTCATCCCTCAGTCAATGTAAAAGCTGCGGCCGTAACTATTGCAGGAAATGCCAGAGCCCGTCCACCAGCCAGAAATTCTGCAAAGAATGTGTAGCCATGGAAGGAGTCATCTCCAAAAAATGACCTACAGGCTGGACCAGGTGAGCAAGCCTGCAGGAGTCAGACAAGCCGTAATAAAAGGTAAAAATGAAATTACCCGCGGGCTTTTATTGCACAGCCGGCGCTTTATTATGGTCGGTTGCATCCTTCCAGGGACGGATAACAATGGTGGAGATGGAATTTTTTGGAGACCCCTCTACCAATTTGTCACTATAACTTAAATAGACCAGCACATTACGTTTCCTGTCATAAAAACGTACAACCTGAAGCTTTTTAAAAAGAAGCGAGGTTGATTTTTTAAAGACCCGGCGTCCGTTTTCCCTGCCCAGGATAATTTTCTCGGTCAACTTGATAGGACCTGTCTGCCTGCAGGCAAGAGAAGCATCCGATTTGTCTTCAGCCACTCCGAGAGCCCCGGAAATTCCTCCTGTCTTGGCCCGGCTAACATAACAGGTCGCACCGGGTATATCAGGGTCATCAAAGGCCTCTATAACAATTTTATCATTTGCCCCTATTACCTTAAAGGTTGTGCTCACTCTTCCAATTTCTTCAGACCCTACCGGAGAGCTTAATAAACAACCACCAAATAGAACGACAAGAACAGTATAAAAAAAATTACCCTTCATCGTGATGCTCCCTGTAATAAAGACAATTCCGGTTTAAAGAACTGAGCAGTGCCTTGATGGACGCGATAATAATATCCGTATCAAGTCCTGCTCCCCACCAGCTCTCACCGCGATCATTAATGATCTCAATATAGGCCACGGCCCGGGATGATGAGCCTTTGGCCAGCGCATGTTCATGGTAGGAATGAAGCGAAAATTCCAGCCCGGTACCCTTTTTCAGTGCATCACAAAAAGCATCAAGAGGGCCATTTCCCGAACCTTGCACCGCAACCTCATCCCCATCAATGGAAAGCATCGCTTCCACTTCAGCATTCGATAAATCTTCATTCTGATCAATATGCCTGTTTATCACATGAAAGGTATTCAACCGGTAACATCCCTCATTAAGCAGATATTCCTTCTCAAAGGTATGAAGAACGACCTCAAGAGGCAATTCTCCTTGAGCCCGATCTGTTTCTTCCTGAATAACCCGACCGAAACCAGGCTGCATCTCCCGGGGTAGCTTAAACCCAAACTCCGTATCCATGATATAAGCGGCCCCCCCCTTGCCGGACTGGGAATTGATACGGATAATTGACTCATAACTTCTGCCGACATCCCCTGGATCAATGGGCAGATACGGAACAGCCCAGAGGCCGTCTTCCTGTTTTCGGGCACAATTCATACCCTTATTGATGGCATCCTGGTGTGATCCTGAAAAGGCAGAGTACACCAGTTCACCAGCATACGGGTGCCTGGGGTGGACGGTCAGGCGGGTACAGCGTTCATACACATTCACAACTTTATTGATATTGGAAAAATCAAGCCCGGGATCAACCCCCTGGCTGAACATATTGAGTGCGAGGGTCAGAATGTCCACATTTCCGGTTCGTTCACCATTGCCGAACAGCGTTCCTTCTACTCGGTCCGCACCGGCCATCAGAGCCAATTCCGTGGCTGCCACCGCTGTCCCGCGATCATTGTGGGCATGCAGACTGATCAGGGCGCAGTCACGATTTTTCATATTACGGATAAACCATTCAATCTGATCGGCATAGATATTCGGTGTGGCCATTTCAACGGTTGCCGGCAGATTTATAATCACCGGCCGTTCCGCTGTCGGTTCCCAGACATCCATGACGGCGTCACAGATTTCAAGGGCAAAATCCATTTCGGTACCGGTAAAACTTTCCGGTGAATATTCGTAACGAATATCCGTATCCGTTGCTGCTGCCTGTTCACGAATAAGCCGGGCGCCTTTGACGGCAAGCTCGATAATCTCCCGGCGATCCATATGGAAGACCACCTGACGTTGCAGTGTGGAAGTGGAATTGTAGAGGTGAACAACCGCTTTGTCAGCACCGATAAAGGAATCAAAGGTTTTTTTGATCAGGTGATCCCGGGCCTGGGTCAGGGCCTGGATGACGACACCGTCCGGAATGAGATTCCGCTCAATCAATAACCGGGAAAAATCAAACTCCACCATGGAGGCAGAGGGAAATCCCACTTCAATTTCTTTAAAACCGACATCAAGAAGCAGCTGAAACATTTCCAGTTTTTCTTCGAGATTCATAGGCTGAATAAGGGCCTGGTTACCATCACGAAGATCAACACTGCACCAGGCAGGAGCCTTTGCAATGACATTATCCGGCCAGGTCCTGTCAGGCATTTGAATCTGCGGGTAGGATCGATATTTTTTCAATGCTTCCTTATCCATAACCAGTCTCCAAAATAAGCTAAAAAAAAAGCCACGGTTTTATTAAACCGTGGCCTTGTGAATCGTTTATGCTCCTGTCTACTCAGGATAAACGCCTCCTCTCTGCCACAGTTTTCCTGTGCAGTCCAAGTAGAAACAGATTTAGAGTGAGGCAGTCTTTCATGTCTATTGTATCTTTAAAATTTTCTTTATTGGATAGATAGTAAAACGTACTCGGCTTTTGTCAAGGCGGAAATGCCGAAGCAGGAGAAATATTCATTGACTTTGTCGGCATCCGGCTATATGAAGAAAGCTTCTTTCATAATCAATTGAGATAAAATCAATTCAGGGTATCTTGAAAAAGTAGGCTTTTTTGTTCGTCGTGCTGCTTGACTACACAAAGGGCGGCGCAGCCTGACTGCGCGACGAGATTGAACGAGGTAAGCGAGGAACGAAATTCCGAAATACAATTGTTCAAGGAAGCCTTTAATGATTGTTTATTCAATACCTTTCCCTGTGAATACAACATGGCCCGCATAAATCTACGTTCAATGAGTATTAATCAAAGCGGCACCATCATCGCAGTGAAGGTAGGTGGTGAACTTGGCCGCCGAATCCGTGAAATGGGCCTGGTTCCCGGAACCGAAATAACCATCAAGCAGCGAGCACCACTCAATGACCCTGTTGCCCTTCGCGTGATGGGAGGAACGTTGACTTTAAGAAACAATGAAGCGGATTTTATTGAGATAGAGGTTTGATAATTCCCAGGCACGCCGGTTTATTGATTTTTTTTTCTATCTGGTATAATAACTACTAAGAAGAGCTGAATAATTTGACAAATAAGGACCTCGACCAAGGCGAACAATAATCAGACGAGTATGGCAGTACCTGTTGTTTTTGTTGAAGAGGTCCTACAATGCAAGGTCTTGTCGTGGCTGGAATCACTGAAATAATAAACCAACTCAACGACAGTACCATGGCTACGGTGGATATCCCCATTAAAGAAGGGGAAGACCAACGCCTGAACTGTATCCTTAAAAAAACAGAATCTCCATCATTTAAGCTTGTCTTTGCGCCGAACACCTTGCCTCGTGACACTATTGAATATGGGACCAGCTGCCGTCTTGTCGTCAAGCACAAAGATAGTTCCGTCAACTTAAATGTCCGGCTTGATGAAGCCGATGGCGACCGCGCCCTGATTTTTACCGCTCTTGAATCAATCAGCCCCGAATCATTGCGCGAATATTTTCGGGTCATGATCAGTGTCCCGGTTCGCGCAAGTTATCACCCCGGCCCGAGAGAAAAAAAAAACGTCCCCTGGGAGCTCACCGGTCATACCATTGACCTCAGTGGCGGCGGAGTGCTTGCCGTTTTTTCCGGCAAGCCCGCAAATAACAATCGAATCCAGCTCGAAATCGATCTGCCCGGACAATCGGCTCCCGTTGTTTGCATAGCCGGGGTCGTCCGTACTTATAGATTGCGAAAAAATCGCTTTCAGGTTGCCTTTACTATTATTGAAATAGAAGGCAAGGCCAGAGATATAATCATATCCTGCTGCCTGCAGGAACAGCGACGCCAGCTTCGCGACAAGGTACGTGTCGAATAACCATTAGTCGATTCCCCTCTGCCTATGGATCCCGTTTCTCCACTGACCCCGAGTCTCCGTGTCGACAGGATCAATCTCCATCAAGATAACAAACAACAGCAAACTCCATTTGGCCATGGCCGAATTCTCCAGGGCAGGATTACCGGCAAGAGTAATAGCCAATTTATCCTTGATGTTGAAGGTCAGCAATGGATTGCCGACTCTAAGGCACCTCTACGGGTCGGTCAACGCCTCAATCTCCAGGTAACCGGAACAACACCAAATATTACCCTGCAAATTCTCACAGATCCATTAACACAGAACATCGGTAAATCCCTGCACCTGCTCGCCGCAGAAGGCCGATTACTCCCCCGGACAATTGATCTCGCCACACAACTCCCCAAAGGCACGCTTTCTTCTCCTTCAGAGAAAACCCTTGCATTTTTTAAAGATGTCGCGGCAACATTTAATAAAACACTACTCCTCAATCCCGGGCAGGCAGGCAGCCAAATGGCCAGGTTGCTGGGCAATATTTTTTCATCTTCCGATACCGGGTCGCAAGAAAATTCGTTGGCGGCATTATCAAACTTTTTAAACAATTTAGCGCAAACACTGCCTCAACAGGACCCTGACAGGGCACTTGCAAGACTCCTGCAACAGCAGATAAGTGATGTTTCATTACATTCTCCCCCGCAGGAATTTCTACTCGGCAAAAATAATCCCGGCGCAGACAGGCAGCTCCGTGCTCTTCTCCAAAATATTGGTTTACTTCCCTTTTCGGAAGACAACACCCTCACCGGCATCATTATGCAGTCCATAGGCAATGACAAGTCCTCTTCACCAAGCCCGCTCTTGTTACAGCTGCTTACCCTGGCCGGCAACCTGCTGTCCCGGGATATCGGCAGTCAAAAATCGGCACCAACCGGTAAAAACATGGAGGAATTCTTTGAGCGCCTGGGAACAAATTTTGAACAACTTCTTGTCCGTGGAAAAACTAAAGAAGCCATGCAAACCTTAAAGAGCACACTTCTTGAAATCAGCCATAATTTTTCCGGAAATACATCTTTGCACCATCAGACTGCTCAGTTAACGTCAACCATGGAACTGTTTCAAATGCTGCAGATCCGGTTGGCCGATGAATCACTCTTTTTTCTTCCCCTCCCCCTTCCCTTTCTTAACCAGGGATTTCTACTGGTTGAGCCCGATCAAAAACAGCGTGAAGGACATAAAGGGGAGACAAAAAAGTCAAAATATTCTCTACACCTGGAATTAGCCGGATTGGGCAACCTTCAAATTGACATTGAGCAACAGACAGGCGGCATGAGACTTCGCTTTTATACGCAAGACAGTGTCCGGACAAAATTCCTTACGGAACATCGTCAGGAACTGCAGCAATGGTTGACCGCCACCAAACTGGAATCCGTACAGTTTCTTACCGGGGCTGACGATCCGATTAAACAACTCCTGTCCAGAATGTCGGATGCAACGACAGGCATGCTCAACACCAGCGCATAGAGCCATGGCCAAATCAAAAAAAATCCAAAAAGCCGTTGCCCTTGGTTATGACGAACAAAAAGGCACCGCGCCCCAGATTCTTGCCGGCGGCAAAGGTCTGATCGCTGAGACCATTATTGAACGAGCAAAAGAGGCGGGGATCCATATCGAAGAAAATCCCGATCTTGTCGAACTGCTGGCCAAAGTACCTGTGGGAGAGGAGATCCCGCCCGAATTGTATCAGACGATTGCCGAGGTGCTGGCCTTTGTCTATTCAGTCAACGATCGCTTTAAAAACAAAATGAAACAAGAATAAGGATTTTTCATTGTTATGTCCCTTGTTACTCCCATAGACACAACCCTTGAAAGCAGACGACAGTTTCTTCGTTGCGCCAGGGGTGAAGAGCCTTGTGATCTGGTATTGAAAAATGCTCAGGTTATCAACACATTTACAGGTGAGATCGTCCAACAGGATGTCGGACTCTGCCAAGGCCTCATCGCGGGTCTGGGTCAATATCACGGTCATCGTGAAATCGACATTAAACAGCGCTATCTCTGCCCGGGGTTCATAGAAGGTCATATTCATATTGAAAGTTCAATGCTTTGCCCTGACGGGTTCGCCAGCGCGGTCGTCCCAAGAGGAACAACGGCAGTGGTCTGCGACCCTCACGAAATAGCCAATGTTCTCGGCCTGGAGGGTATTCTCTATATGCTTGGATCTACAGAGAATCTGTTCCTTGATATTTTTGCAATGATTCCCTCCTGCGTTCCTGCAACCAATATGGAAACAAGCGGTGCAACACTGACGGCAAAAGACATTAGCCGTCTTCTTGACCTTTCCGGTGTAGCCGGCCTCGCCGAAATGATGAATTTCCCAGGAACAGTTTACGGTGCGCCTGATGTTATCATGAAACTTGGGGCTGCCTTTGAGCGAGGTATGATCATCGACGGACATGCTCCGGGATTGACCGGCAAACAGCTTCAGGCTTATTGTGGGGCAGGGATCAGCTCCGATCATGAGTGCACTACCCTTGAAGAGGCCAGAGAAAAGCTCAGGGCCGGGATGTATATTTTTATCAGGGAAGGTTCTACGGCTAAAAACCTTGAAGCCCTGCTGCCCCTGGTGTCGCCGGCTACTGCCCGGCGGTTCCTGCTGGTCAGCGATGACCGGCATCCCGATGATCTTCTTCAGGAGGGACATCTTGACTATATACTGAAAAAAGCAGTGGCTTGCGGTCTTGATCCCGTAATTGCTCTGCAAATGGTGACCATAAATCCGTCCGAACGTTTTGATCTAAAAATGCGGGGAGCCGTTGCTCCTGGATACCTTGCCGACCTGACAATCCTGGATGATCTTGTCGATTTCACCCCTCATCAGGTCTATAAAAAAGGCCGACTTGTTGCTGAAAACGGACAATCAATCATATTTCCCTCTTCTCACAAGTCTGTTAAAAAAACAGCTGCCGAGGCAACCAATACCATACATCTCAACTGGCAGAGGCTTGATTTTAAGATTCCTGCACAAAAGGGATTAATCCGGGTAATTAATTGTGTTGAAAATCAGATTGTGACCGAGATGAGTGAAACTGAACCGACAATTATTGATGGTTACACAGTTGCTGATCCGAGGCGTGATCTACTGAAAATCTCTGTTATTGAACGCCACCTGGCAAGTGGTGACATGACAAACGGTTTTGTCCGCGGGTTTGGAATTAAGCAGGGCGCCATAGCTTCAACAGTAGCCCATGATTCTCATAACCTCATCATTGTCGGCACGGATGATGAGGTTATGCTTGCCGCGGCGCATCTCGTCGCAGACAATGGGGGTGGAATTGCCCTGATTCATAATGATAAAAGCATAATTCTTCCGCTTCCTGTTGCCGGCCTTATGTCCACAGCTCCAGCTGAAGAGGTGACGGCAAGACTAAGTGATATGAAAAGGCTGGCAAAACAGATGGGGGTAAAGGAAACAAATCCATTCATGCTGCTCAGTTTCCTCGCTCTTCCTGTCATCCCCTCCTTTAAGATTACCGATCAAGGTCTCATTGATGTGGATACATTCCAAACCGTGCCTCTCTATGTATGAGCAGAAAAAAAACAAATTTTTATAAAATACCTTCATATAATATTTTTTCTGTCGTATACTCTTCATAATCAGGTAACATACTTAAATAAACCCCAGGTTTAATCAATCATAGGAACATGGAAGAGGTACTGCGATGAACTACGGTGTAGTTAGCCAGGAACAGCTTGAAAAAATTGATGAAATATTGACCGAAAAGCTTATTAAAATTGGTGTTGATTGTGTCATCATCATTGACATGGCAGGTAACATCATTACGGCAAAAGACAACGGTACATCCAAATACGACGTCTATTCCTTTGCCGCCCTGGCAGCCGGAAACTTTGCCACAGTCGATGCCATGGCCAAACTTGTCGGCGAGGAGGAATTCTCCCTTCTCTTTCACAAGGGAACCGATTGTAATATCCACTTTTCAAAAATTGATGATGAGCTGCTGCTGATCTCCATGTTCGGCAAAGATATCTCCCTTGGATTCCTGCGTCTCAATGTTGTTGAGACCATAGAACAGATTAAAAAACTCTGGGCCCGTGACTGAGCTGATTTCTATCACCCGCAATACAACCATATGAAATGCGGGGCCATCAGGAACAACCAACGGTAAGAATCAAAGCAGCGGGAGAGAACATTGAGTTTTATAAACCTCAGAGAAAAAATTGTTCAAATAAAAATTGTATATTATGGGCCGGGCCGCGGTGGAAAGACCACTAATCTTGAATACATCAACAGAAAATTCAACAAACAGATTCAATCGGAGATGGTCAGCCTGAAGACCCACGGTGACCGCACGTTATTCTTTGATTTCCTTCCTTTTGACATGGGAAAAATCAAGGGATATGAGATGAAAATTCAGCTTTATACAGTTCCCGGCCAGGTTAAATATAACGCCACCAGAAAATTGGTCCTGAAAGGCGTTGATGGCATCGTTTTTGTCGCGGACGCCCAGGAACAAATGCGGGAAAAAAATATCAGGTCTCTCAACCAGCTTTATGAAAACCTGCAAACCTACAAACAATCAATTTTCAAGATTCCGCTGGTACTCCAGTTCAATAAAGTGGATCTGCGCAATCAAGGTATTCCCATTTTACCAACCAGCGTACTGAAAAAAGATATGAATAGCAAACTTAAAGTACCTTCCTTTGAGGCCAGTGCACTTACAGGATATAATGTCCCTGAAACACTAAAAAAAATAATTTCATCGACAGTAGTGTCCATTCAGAAAAAACTTCTCTGATGGTACGGAACTGAAGAACTCAGCAATGAGCACGATATGAAAACGCCGCAAGACAATATGCCAAGTGATCTGGAAAACGTTGAAGACCTCACGCTGTTTGCCAATGAGTCCTTTGATACCAAGGATATTGACCTGTTCGAATTTACAGGGGACGACGATTCTCCACTTACCCGTCTAAAATCGATTATTCTCTCTCTTGACTGGGAGATCAGCGATGATATTCTTCAGGAACTCACTGATGAAATCAGTAACCTGCAGCAGATATGGCAGGGAGACAAGGTTGCCAAAGTGTATTTGCAGGGATTGCATAAAATTGGAACCTATCTTCGGACCGAGGGTGCGTATGCCCATCCTAACGCCATTAAGCTCTTGCTCAGTTTTTTTTACAATTTTGAAAAAATAATTTCCTCCGAGAACATCACCGGTGACACCATTACCGCAATGCTTAAATCGGATGTTCGTAAATTTAAAATCCTGCAATACCAGATCAACCAGATCTCGGCCGGCCCGCAGGCTCTGCCTGAGACGATATCCGAGAGTGATGAACAAGAACTGGACATAAAGGGTACAGGACAATCCGTTACGGAATGCGAACCTTTAAACTGCCTTAAAGCAACCATTCTTGGTCTGGAATGGGAGGTGACGGATAAGGGTCTGGAACAATTCAACACCCAGATCGCCGATGTTCGCGAACAATTTATGGACAACAAATCCGCACAAATTTTAATCCAGGGCCTGCAGGCTCTGGGCGGTTATATTACCGATGAAAGGGCCAACGCTCATCCTGAAGCATTCTCCATGCTCCATTCGTTTTACGAAGGTATTGAATTGCTTCTTGATGAAGAAAAGATTGATGATGAGGAACGGCAAAATATCCTTGTTGATAGAGTAAATCGCCTTAACAACCTCAAAGCCATAATTGCCGACTCTTCAAAACACGATCAAGAAACTGCTTCCGAAGATATTATCGAAGACGTATTAGAGCCTGTCGATGTTGGCGCTGATGAAAAAGAAAAAGACGAAGAAGAACTTGTCGCTCTCCTGGATCAAGAAGAGGCCGAGGCCGAATTTTCTTTAGATTCTGCTGGAGAAGACGGCATTAAGAAAGATGGACGCACTGTTGCAACTCCGGTTACCGCCCTCACAGAAGTAAAAACTCCTGACGCCGCTTATCCTGATGACATTCTTGATCCTTCCGCTATTATGCCGGTAAATGACGAGGTAGCAGATGACTTTATCGAAGAAGAATTACACGTAGGGAATACATTTGGTCCGGCATCAGCTGATGCAGATGATGAATTACCTGAGGTTGACACAACTCTGGAGGAAGACTTTACCGAAGAACTTGATCTCTTTTTCACTGATGAAGACGAGGATCTTTTCAAGTCGATGGAAGGTGATGAAGGTGAAGATATTGATGAGGATTCTGAAGAGCTTGAACTCACCTTCCCTGATGATGAGTTTGATCTGGACCTGAGTGAAGAAAAATCTTCTTTGGATAACACTCTTGACACTCAACTTTTTCCTGAAGATGCAGTGCAAACCGATGAAACAGAAGCTGAATTCGATCAGCTTTTTATTGAAGAAGAAGACGACGAAAGCTTAACGTTTACACCCGCCCTTGCCGATGCCGGGGAAGAGGGCGGCTTTGACGAAGAAGAAACTCAGGAGACCTTGCCCGCAGAGCCTGCTGATGAGATTGACGATAAACTCAATGCCTTTTTCGGTACTGAGGAAGAACCTGAACAGGCTGAAGAGGAAGGGGAAGAAGCCCTGGAACAGGAAGAAATTCTGGTCGCGCCCGCCCTGGCTGGTGCTGAGGAAGAAGGCGGATTTAACGAAGAGGAA
>JANTGH010000062.1 GCA_024763055.1 Desulfobulbaceae bacterium | reverse complement strand
CGAGTAGTATGCAAAAAAATATTTAGTAGTTTCTACCACTAAAATGCGTTGAATGACAAGGAAAAACGTAATGTTGCACCCTTGGGCAACCGAAAAGAAAAGAGCTCTCTACCGCAAAAGCGCTGTCCTGTGAAAAAGGTTTTCCCTTTTGGTATTTTGTTAAAATAAAATTAATATTAAGTAGTTGTCAAGAGGTCGATAGTAATTCGTTTATCCGTCCGGACAATCCTCCCTGCCCGCTTTTTTGATCATGTTAAGGTTTTTAAAGTTTTTAAAATATGTTTTTCTTTTTTGCCTGATCCTTTCCCTGCTTGCCGCAGCGGCTGTGGGCGGTGGACTCTATTATTTTGTGGTAGTTAATCCGGGCCCTGAAATCGAACAGTCGAACATCGAATCAATTCTTGGTCGGGAAAGTCCGGTTTTTTACAGCGACGGTCAGGAGAAAATAGGTGTTTTGTTTCAGGGTTTTCATCGTCAGTATCTCAGTTACGACCAGATACCCGGGCAGTTTATCCAGGCTCTGGTTGCTGCGGAAGATAACCGTTTTTTTCATCATTATGGAGTTGATCCCGCCGGTATTGTCCGGGCCATGATCGCCAACTTCAAGGCCGGGCGGGTTGTGCAGGGGGGGAGTACTCTTACCCAGCAGACGGCGAAGAATCTTTTTAAGCGCCGGTCCCGCAGCTACGAGGCAAAGCTCAAGGAACTCTTGTATGCCCTCCGCCTTGAGTATCGTTATCCCAAAGAAAAAATTCTTGAATTCTACAGCAATCAATTTTTTGTCAGTGGAAACGGTCATGGACTCGGCGTTGCATCCAGATATTATTTCAATAAAAATCCTGCCGATCTGAGTCTTCTCGAATGTGCTTTTATCGCCGGTAGTGTGAAACGGCCTAATTATTACAATCCCTTTATCAAAAAGAATAAACAACAGGCCGATCTTGCCAGAAAAAGGGCTGATCAACGGGCGGGTTATGTTCTGCGCAGCATGCTGCGGGAGAAAATGATTACCCGGCAGCAGTATGAAGATGCCATCGGCAGGGATATTGTTTTCAATCAAGGCAAGATGGCGTATGCCCTTAATACCGTCATGGACCTGGTCAAGGATGGATTGTCCTCGGCAGTGATCACCAATGCGCTTGAAGAACACGGCATATCAAATGTTTCCACCTCCGGAGTTCGAATAATTACCTCCATTGACCATGACCTGCAGGAAAAAACCCTGTATGCATTACGCAAACATCTCTGCAGGCTTGATGTTCGGTTGCGCGGCTATAATCGCAAAGAAGTGCTGAAGTCCTACGAAGACATGGAAATGGGCAGGAAGAAAAAGAAATTGCGACAGGGAGATTTTCTTTTTGGCACTATCTTGTCCATCACTACCGGGAAAAAGGGGGAGATTGCTATCACGGTTTCTCCTGGTGACTTCCTTGAGCCTGGAACCATCGACAGCGAGGGGCTTGATCAAATATTGGGAGCTTTTGTCAAGCATAGAAAAAAACGCTGGTCCAAAATTGATGAAGCCAGAGACCTGCCTTTGCTGCTGGCACAGCTGCGCGTGGGAGACCGGGTTTATGTCAGTGTGCGGGATATTGACGTAACCGGTGCCGCTTTGTTTGATCTGGAACGCTATCCTGAACTGGAGGGCGCGGCCCTGATCATGCAGAAAGGCGCTCTTCTTGCCATGGCCGGCGGGATGGAAAATCGTTTTTTTAATCGAGCCATTGACGCCAAACGTCTTATGGGGTCTACGTTTAAACCGTTTGTCTTTACCGCTGCCGTGCAGCTTGGCTGGAATACCACCGATATGCTGGATAATCGCCGGAATGTTTTTGTATTTATGGACAGACCGTATTTCCCGCGCCCTGATCATCACAGTCCTTTTGATCAGGTGTCCATGAGCTGGGCCGGGGTGAAATCCGAGAACGTGGCGGCGGTTTGGCTCCTTTATCATCTTACCGACTATCTGACGCCGCCCCGTCTACGGGAAGTTGCGGCATATCTTGATATGGCTCCAAGAAGCAGTAAAGATGGAGAAGAAAGCTATCAGCAATTCAGTGCGCGTATCCGTGATACATATGGTATCCAGGTGAATCGGGACACATTGAATCAGGCGGCCTATGAGCGGGCCGTAAAGGCACTGGAAGCGGATTTTCTTTTTGAAGATCGGGCAGCGGAATATGCGCAGTTGCAGCAGCTCCCCTACGGACTCCATTTTGATCAATTTCTCGAACCGATACAGGAGAAGCTTAAGGATCGAAAGCTTAAAGATAAGAAACGCCGGGAACTACGATTGCGGATCCGCCTGTTAAATAAATCATACCTTCGCCTGCGGCCTCTACTTCCTTTGTTGCGTGCCCAAAAGGACTATTTTGAACAGTTGCTTGCCGAGGAGAATTCATTTTTTTCCACTTTTCGCCGGCAGCCCTTGATGCGACCTGAGGGAGTATTTGTCGAGGATGAACAGGGGCGCTTGATTCTGACGGTCCAAAAAACACTACCGAAAGATTGGCACCCCCTTGTTGATGCCGATATTATTAATCGACTGCGGGATCTGGATTTACGGCAAACGGAACGTTTCTGGAAATCTGTGCAGCTTGAGGGGGCTGTCTGTGCCTGTGCGTATGACCAGGTACGGATACAGATGGAGCGGGAGCGATTAAAACTGCTGACTACCAGGCCTTATTCCATGGAGGTGTTGTCGTCGATTCGTGATTATCGGATAATGCTTGGTTTGCAGTATCTTATCCGTCTTGGAAGGGCCGCGGGCGTCGAGAGCAGGCTTGCGCCGGTCCTGTCATTTCCACTGGGCTCTAACGTGGTTTCTCTTGCTGAACTCGTCCGCATGTATGAAACCCTTGTTACCGGATTTCGCTATGATGCAGAACCCATAGTAGCTGATAATAAGGTAGAGGAAAAAACAGGAGAAGATACATGGGACAGGCTGTCCGTGATCGATCGAATAGAAACCCCGGAAGGACGGGTTATCTATGCACGAGATCCGGTGGCTGTTCGTATTGTTGATGCCAAAACGGCAGCAGCCGTCACTCATATTCTGCAAAATGTTGTCAGCTATGGTACCGGCAATTACGCCTGGAAAAATGTTCGCCTGCAGAGTTTTGATCCCAAAAAACAAGAAGAGCTTGAAGCCCTTGATGTGCCCATACCCCTTTTGGGCAAGACCGGCACGGCTAACAGATTTCGCAATTCCGCTTTTGTCGGCTATGTGCCGGTTCCTGCCGCCGGCAATGACTCAACCCTGGTTCTTGCCAATGGCTACGCGGTCGGCGCCTATGTGGGGTATGATAAGAATCGCCCTATGCGCAGCGGAACCACACATGTCACGGGCTCGGTCGGAGCGCTGCCTATCTGGAGTGATATGGCTCTTGCCCTGCTGGAAAAGGAACAGGCTGCCGAGCTGTTTGATCCCGTAGATCTGACGTTTAACGGTCTTGGCCTGCGGTATCCTGCCAGTGGCCAGTTGTTTGTGCCTGTAGACCCTCAACAGGGGGGGGCGGTACTTCAGGGCAGGGGCGGGCGGCATGCACAAATCGCCCCCGGCGTTCCGGTGATTTTAAGTTATGGCATTGTCGGCAGCGGTGGACATTTTGAGCCGGCCAGGCTGTTTCGACCTTTCTGGACAAATAGTTCCGACATTGTCAGGGAATAAGCTACCGGATTTATCGGCACTGCCTGCATACAGAAAAAACAGTGGCCGTGACAAATTTTCCGAACTTTTGTATGCTGGCGGTCAGGTCCATTATCTGATGAATATCAATTCCCGCAACCGGCCCTCCACAAGGGAAGGCCAGTGGAATAATGGTTTTGAAATATTCCCGGTCGTTAAATGATTTCCGAAGAGATCTCCTCGGTAGCATAACGTATCTGGTCAGGGGGTAACTAACTATGTGTTTTCATATTGCAAAGAATTTTAAGTTGTCTCAGGTGCCCCGGATTTGTGCAGGCGCGACAGTTCACTATAGCCCCTCTATGTGGGCTGGCGCGACCGTGCAAAGGCGGGGTACCTGTGACGACTTACAGCATAACAGCTATGGCTGATTATTGAGCGTTTTAAATAATCCTGAGCGGCATGATGTCGGATTTCGACTCATTTTCTGGGGTATTCTCCTTGCTGCAGTGCTTGTGCGGATTGCAGTACTGCTTGCTTTAAAAAAAAGTATTTATTTTGATTTTTTGCTCTGGGATGAGCACTATTATCATGACTGGGCCGTTGGTATTGCCAATGGGACATTTCACTCTGGATCCGTCTATGAGTACGCCCCGCTGCCTGCCTATGTAGCCGCACTCCTGTACAGGATTTTTTCTCCAAATGTACTGTATGTTCGTTTTCTGAATATATTTTTTAACGTATCGAGTTGCGTGGTGATATATTTTATTGCCAGGCAGCTGATGAATCGGCGCTGGGCTATCGTTGTCCTTGCAATAGCGGCTCTAACGAGAGAATTTGCTTTTTTCAGTGTTGTTCCATTAAAAACATCGTTGTCGATTCTACTGTTTGCTTTGATTGTCTATTTTCTGCTGGCAGCAATAAATCGTTTTTCTTTCCTGAAAATATTCCTGCTCGGCATGATGCTTGGTTTCTGCCTTAATGTGCGGCCAAATGTAATTATTTTTCTGCCTTTTCTTCCTCTTTTTTTTGTCGGACACGTCTACGACCTGAAACGTTCCGTTGCCGGCAGCGTTGTGTTGTTTGTTGTATACGGTCTGGGTTTTGTCATGGCTGTCGCCCCGTTTGTGTTGAGGAACTATCAGGTTGCCGGTGTACCGGCCTTGACCTCATCACAGTCCGGATTTCTGTTGTACACATGCAACAATGAACAAAACAATACCCCCTATTATCAACCTGTCAGCTTTGCCTCATCCCATCCTGCAGAGCAGGGCGTTCAATTTACGATTGAAGCATCAAAGAGGATGGGCAGACATCTTAATTCCCAGCAGGCTGCTCAGTATTGGCGGGGGCTGGTGCTTGAGGAGGCCCTGAAAAATCCCGGGATTCTGTTGAAGAGGATTGGCCGTAAGATACTTGCATTGCTCAGTTTTTCCGGTATGGACGACCATTATCATATACCATTTCTCCAGACTGTATTGCCTCTTTTCGCTATTCCCTTGATACCCTGGTGGCCCGTGTTTACCCTTGGTCTGGTTTTTCTGCTTAGTAACTTCTATTCTGATAAGAAGGTCGGCGCCCTTGCTTTGTTGTTCTGTCTTTATAGCCTGACTCTAATCATCTATTCTCCAGGTATGCGTTTTCAGATTGTATTATTGTCTATTGTCATTCCTGCTGCAGTAGCATTTTTAGAACAGGCGTGGGCCATGTATTGTAATAGGGATATTCTCGGGACAGGGAAACGGCTGTTGCTGGTTTTTGGATTCATCGTTATCGGTCTGTTGCCTCTTTCTTCGACCCATGATCTAAGCCTTGCCTGCAATACTCATGCGCTGGCATTGGACAGAGAAGGGAAGACAGCCGAGGCGATTCGATACTGGCAGCGTTCATCACGTTTGAATCAGATGTTTTCGGCTGTTGCAGACTTGTTTCTGGCGGGTAAGCTGTATCAACAGGGTGGTTTGACAAAATCTCTTTACTTTCTACGGAAAATCCCTGACAATTCTTTTATGGTGGCAGCAAAATATGCTACCATCGGTGATTTGATGCAGCATCAGGGGCGATCCAGCGATGCGTTGGCCGCTTATCAAAAATCAATTGACTTTAACAATGGTCAGAGAAGGGTCAGGCGGGAGATGATCGGGATCCTCAGTCGATTTGATCCTGAGGCTGCCGAAAATCAGGCCCGGGCGTTGAACGTAATAGAAAAATTCTATAATGAACGGTGATGGCGTCGTAAAAACTTCGATCTACTGCGTCGTGTGTGTCGGGATGACTCAAGACATACTACCTGTATAGTCATGACCCACCCCGACACACTGCTCCTCGGAGTCTCCGCTACGCTGCGCTTACCTGTATATCTGTGTTTTGTACTTAGCCATCTTTGAGTGAGTTGCGACTTTTTACGAGTTCATCAACGGTAGGTATTTTCCCTGTAAGCTGGACAAGTGAGATTGAGTCGGCTTTGTTTTTGAAGTTCAGTCTTGTAGTGCGTGCTGAATTGTGTATGTTTCTTTTACAAACATCCGGATTAGAGAGTGTATGGAAATTTTAACAAAAGGAAGGTCATGCGATGAATAAGTGCTTTTTAGTTGCGGCTGTCGGGCTATCAATGTTGTTTGTTGCCGGCTCTTCATGGTCAGCGACCAGAACGGAACTGGTCAGCGTAAACAGTGAAGGAGGAATAGGAAACAGCAACAGTTATGATCCTGCCGTTTCACGAGATGGGCGCTATGTAGTCTTTGCGTCTTCCTCCTCCAACCTTGTTTTAAATGACACGAATGGCCATCAGGACATTTTTTTGCGTGACCGTACCGCAGGGACAACCATTCGGGTCAGCGTTTCCTCTTCCAACCAGGAGGCGAACGGTGACAGCTCTAATCCCGCAGTTTCCGATAATGGGCGCTATGTCGTGTTCAGTTCCGATGCAGACAACCTGATAGCAGGTGATACCAATGGCAGGATGGACGTGTTTGTCCGGGATACCCTGGACGGAATCACAACCAGGGTCAGTGTTAAAACCGGTGGCGGCGAGGGTAATGAGCATTCCGGTGCGTATGGCGCCGCGCTTTCTGCCGATGGCCGTTATATAGCTTTTGATTCAAAGGCGGAAAATTTAGTCAATGGTGACACGAATGGCTACAGGGATATTTTTCTCCATGACCGTTCCACGGCAACAACAACTCGAATTAATCTGCGTTTCATAAGCAATGAGCAGGCCGAGAGTGGCGATTCCATAGACCCTGCAATATCCGCCGATGGCCGGTATGTAGCATTTCAAAGCTATGCCGATGATCTTGTACCCTGTGATGATAATCACCAGGCTGATATATTGATACGCGACCGGATAACAGGAATTACCAGCCGGGCGAGTGTCGGTACCTATGCCTGTGGATCCAACGGAACCAGCTCTCATCCCAGCATTTCAGACGATGGTCGGTATGTGGTGTTTGATTCCGACGCCGATAATCTTCTTGCCTGGACCGGTAAAGAGGATACTAATGGTAAGCGGGATGTTTTTATTCATGATACGCAGTCCGTAACCACAGAAAGAGTCAGCATTAGTTCCAGTGGTGCTGAAGGTAATGATAGATCAGGGGGATATGGTGCAGGGCTGTCTTCGGATGGACGATATGTCACCTTTAATTCATTTGCAACAAACCTTGTCCCAGATGACTATAACAAGACATACGACATCTTTGTCCGTGACAGAACTGCAGGTAAAACAACACTCGAGAGCAGAGGACATTATTGGGAACAGGGGACTATGGCCAGCGAGCGGGCATCGATGAGTTCCGACGGCAGATATGTCGCTTTTTCATCTGATTCTGATAATCTTGTTGCAGGTGATTCCAATGGACGGAGGGACATTTTTGTCAGGGATTACCTTTGGCCGGGACCACTTGTAAAAACTATTGATCCTCCATCAGGATTGATTGACGGAGGGACAACTGTTACCTTAACAGGAGGCAATTTTAACACTGCTACAAAGGTGTTTTTTGATGGCCTCCAGGCGAGCAACGTGAACGTTATTAATAGCGGCAAGATGACATGTGTTTCTCCTGCCCATCCTGTTGGTACAATCTCACTTACGGCTGTCAATGCAGACGGAACCAGCTGGAACTATTTCTACGGATACCTGTACCGCACCAATGCCATGCCCTGGTTAATGTTTATCGTGGGAAAATAGTAACTTTTTTCTTGCTGAAGAATGCATAATGGGTTTTAAAAGTGGTCTGATTTGCTTCCTTTTAATTTAATCAGTGTCACGAATTTCAATGGATACAGACAGGTCGGCAAGTCAGGTTTTTTTCTAAAATATTTTAAAAAACCGATTGTAGCATCCATCGTTATCTGATAGTTTATTTTTTATTCATTTTTTTATTTGTGTTTGCATTGTTTGCGGCATTGTAAGAATTCCCTGTCTTCCCCTGTCAAGGGGTATGATCAAATATATGTGTTCTATCCCAAAGTATTTCTATAATTTTCCGCTCTCAGTTTTTTTGGGGATCGTATTGCTCGGCGGTTGTGTCGCTGATAAACAAATGGTCCCTCCCTATCAGGGCAGAGTGCAACGTGAATCGGCTATTCGGCAGATAAGCCCTAAGCAGCTGCCTGTGCAGCGTTCAGCGGAAATTACTTCTCCTTCTCCTCAATTTTCCGAAACCGGTGGGCAGGTGATGGCTGATGGCGACCTGCTGTTGCCGGTCCTGACCTCTATTAATGAACGTATTTTTGCATATGAGCAAAAACTGGAAATTTTGAAAGGAATTGATACAGCAGGTGCCACCCGGCCTGCCGAAAAGACACAGAGAGAAAAAGTCAATACTTGTCGACAGAAAATACAAAATATGCTTACGCAATATAATGCGCTTCATCAGCAGTTATTACCGAAAGATTCGGTGTCGACAAAACAACTGTTCAAGGGAGAAACTCTGCTGAACCTGCAAAAGCAGGATTTTGGATTTTTGGAGAGTGATTGTGGTAAAATGGTATCGCAGAAGCATCCGGAGCGCTCCCGGCTTCCTTCGAATAAGGAGTTCATTCAACAGAAGGAACAATTGGTTAGCAGCGCCTATGCCAGAGGAGATTACGACGCCACCATTGCGGAATATGAACACCTGTTGTCCGGAGTTGCAGGACCGCTATCGTATGATTTGACTTTTGTCTATGGACAGGCGTTGATGAAAACCGGGAGTGAATCCAAATCCCGCAAGGTATTTAAAGAACTCCTTGGCCGGATTCGTCAGCATGATCAGGCCCAGTGGGAATTCAAGCTGATGCAGTTGATTGGTGATCTTGATTTTGCTTTGGGCTCCTATATGCCAGCAAAAGAGCAGTACAACGAGATTGTTCGGGTCTACCAGGGGCTTGGCGAAAAAAATGAATGGGCCAAACAGCAGCTTTCCGCCTTGAATGTTGCTGATAAGCAGGGTGAAGAAGTTAAGGCTTATGCTGATCTCTTGCGCAGCCATCTTGCCTATAATCCTGAGCGGGACGGATATACAGTGGTCCGGAAAGCGGAATCTTTTATTAAAAAATACCCCTATTCTCTTGTTGCATCCAGCGCTGATCATTTGATAACAGTCAGCCGCAAGGCGGCAGATGCGTGGTACCGAAACCTGTTACAACAGGTTGATCAACTTGCAGCTGAGAAAAGATATCAGGAGGCATTGCTGCTTATTGAACGGGTGCCTCGTTTGATTCTTCCTGTGGAAAAACAGCAGGAACTCGTTGTCAGGTCAAAGGAGTTGTCAACCACGGAAGCGATCAACAGGGAGACAACGCAGCTTGCTCAGGAACAACAGGCGCAGGAGAATTGGAATGCAGGGATGACGGCACTTGAGGCTAAAGAATATGATCAGGCCATTGAGGCGTTTACCAAGCTGTTGGGTACCTCTTATGATGTAAAGGCCAGAAAGCGAATAGATGAGGCTGCGGGTCTTGCCGCCCAGGAAGATCGGAGGCGGGCAGCGGAACTTTTTGTCCGTTCCGGCCGTACCCATGATCTGATGAGCCGAAAGAAATTACTCCTTGCCTCAAGACAGTTGTTGCAGGATATTTTGATCAAATATCCCCAGTCTGACCTGACAGAGAAAGTGAAACGAAATTTGAAGCGGATAGATGAAGAGATTAACGCCATTGATCCCACTCTTCTTGCGGTACCGGTTACTGTCAATGGCCAGTTGCCGGAACCTGTTGAATCATCGGCAGGCGAAACACTTCGGAAAAACGGGCAGGAGAGCGGTGTGCCGCCGGCCCAGGCAGTGAAGTCTCACGCTGTTACAGAATAAAACATATTGAGGAGTTACGTGAAGATGGACAAGAAAAACATCACCATTGCCGTATTGGCCGGCTTCGTTATCCTGGGATCTCTCTGGGGATCGATAGGGAATAGAAATGCCAAAGTATTGCGTCATGAATTGGAGCAGGCAAAAGAAAAGGTTGCCTCGGTAGAGGTTGTCAGCAGCCAGTCCCATGACGCTGTTTTGGCTAAAACAGCCGAATTGCAGAAAGTATTACAGCTGAAGGAGGGACAGTTAGCCAAGGCGAGAAAGGAACTGGTTTCTCTACGCAAGGCAAACAAGAGCCTTGAAGCAAGATTGTCCGAACGTGATGCCGCCGTGCAGAAACTTGTTGCCCAAAGGGATCAGCTCGTCGCCAAAGTGAAAAGTGCTGCTTCAGTAAAACTTTCTGTTTTGCAAAAGAAAATGGCCATGCTTAACAGTGCGTTAAAGAAAAAGGACGAACAGATCGCCAATGCGCAGCGTGAGTCTGGAAAACAGATTGCCGCTTTACAGGGAAAAATTGCGGCTTTAAAGAATGATCTTAAACAAAAAGATGAACAGATCGCCAATGCGCAGCGTGAGTCTGGGAAGCAGATTACCGCTTTACAGGGAAAAATAGCGGCCTTAAAGGGTGATCTAAAACAAAAAGATGCACATGCGGCTCAAGAAAAATCAGCGGCTGTGACCGAGCAGGTTGCTGTTTTGCAGAAAAAAATTGCCGAGCTTCAGGAAAAGCTCAAACAAAAGGATGAGCAGATTATCCGGTTGCATGAGGCTGTAAGCAAACCGGCGCAACCTGCCGGAAAAGCCTCAGAGGCTGCGCCGCAGGAGCCCACCCTTGTTATTGTTGAGAGTACTGAAAAAGCGCAACAAGTCCGGAAAACGGGATGCAGTGAACTTGAAGCGGCGAAGGCCCAGATTATCGGTCTGGAGAAAATTGTTGAAGAGAAGAATGCGAATATTGAAGAAATCAGTCGTGAGCTTGATCGGGTAAAAATAAATATGGATGTTCTTCTTTCCAAGATTGCTGATCAACAGGATACCCTGCAGGAAGTACAGGAAGAAAATAGTGAACTGGTCAAAGAGCTTGCCGCAAAGAATGAGGAATGCGCCGATCTTCAGGACCAATTGCAAAAGGCCCCGTTGCAGTAAACGGACCTGATACAATGCCATCTGCTTCGGCAACCTTCCTTTGGGCGGGTTGCCGTTTTTATTTGTCCTGCTCTTGAATATTATTCTTACCTTGGTTGTAAAAATAATACATCGATACGAGTATCGAAATGAACGGAAAAGGCGGGAGATCTATGGTTTTTGTTATCTCCAAGCAAGACAACGAAAAAGAACTCTGAACTGCAAAAGTCCATGAAAGCTCAGTTTCTTCGACAGTGTGGCGACATTTCCAACCAGTCAAATCCACTCGAATTTTGTGAAACAGAAACTCCTGAACCCGGACGTGGGGAAATTCTTCTTCGCGTCAGGGCCTGTGGGGTTTGCCACACTGAACTTGATGAAATAGAAGGTCGAACCCCGCCGCCCATTTTTCCTGTTATTTTAGGGCATCAGGTGGTGGCGGAGGTTGCGGCTCAGGGGACGGACGCAACAAAATATCGACTCGGTGAGCGGGTAGGGGTTGCCTGGATTTACTCTGCCTGCGGAAAATGTGAGTTTTGCCGCCAGGACCTGGAAAATCTCTGTCCCGAGTTTTGTGCTACCGGTCGTGACGTGAACGGTGGTTATGCCGAGTACATGGTTGCCCGCGAAGATTTTGTCCATCCGATACCCGGGGGCCTTTCCGATATCCAGGCAGCGCCATTGCTCTGTGCCGGTGCCATTGGTTATCGATCTTTGCACTTAAGTGGCCTCGACAACGGCCGGATTCTGGGGTTGACCGGTTTTGGTGGTTCCGGGCACCTGGTTCTGCAAATGGTGCGGCATCGTTTTCCGGAAAGCCCGGTTTTTGTCTTTGCCCGTAGCAGGGCTCAACAACAGTTTGCCCTGGAACTTGGTGCAACCTGGGCAGGGAAGAGCGATGATCCACCGCCCGAGCTGATGCATGCCGTCATTGATACCACCCCGGCCTGGAAACCGGTTATTGATGCCCTTGAATTTCTGCGGCCCGGAGGCCGCCTGGTGATTAACGCCATCCGAAAAGAGAGGCAAGACCAAGAACAACTGCTTCGCCTTGAATATGAAAAACATCTCTGGCTGGAAAAGGAAGTCAAGTCAGTGGCCAATGTCTGCCGCTCAGATGTGCGTGAGTTTCTTGTAATGGCCGCTGAAATAGGCATTGAGCCGGAGGTGGAATGTTATTCTCTTTCCCGGGCCGATGTTGCCCTTCGGGCATTAAAAGACGGCGCCTTTCGCGGGGCAAAGGTTTTGACTATGGGATTGTAATCCGTTGTTGATATTCCAACTTACTGGTTTCACGGTAATAAAGATAGTGGGTCGTGATAAGCTACAGGATATTTACTCATTCAGAACGTTGATGCGTCGTACAAACTTCGATCTACTGCGTCGTGTATCCTGTGGCGATTCTCAACATACTATATGTAAAGTTAAGACCCGCTACAGGGCACTACTCCTCGGAGTCTTCGCTACGCTGCGCTTACTGTATATCTGTGTTTTTACTTAGCCATCTTTAAACGTTGTTTTGACTTTTTACGAGTTCATCAACATTGACAAAAACGAAGATGTCGCTTACTTGTTGTCATCATTTTTTGCCGAAACCGGGTGCCGTACAGTCTGTCGCATCCGGTAATGTGTCACTTTTATATATTGGAAAAATTTTTAAATGTCTGATATCTCAACAAATAATATTAGTGTGGGGCCTTGTGCCCTGCATCTGCTTGTTGCCGGACCACAAGGGGCAAGAGATATTGTTCTTCTACATGGTTTGAAATTTCAGGCCGCAACCTGGCAGGAACTTGGCACACTTGATGTGTTGGCTGAAAATGGATGTCATGCGATTGCGCTTGATATGCCTGGATTTGGCAGATCGCCAGCCTGTGTCGAGGAACAGGATACCGTACTTAGAGGAATTATTAGCCGGAAAACTGCAGGGAAACCAGTGATTCTCGGCCCGTCCATGGGTGGGCGTCTTGCCCTGGAATTTGCCATTGCCCATCCGCAGCAGATCAGCGCCCTTATTCTCGTTGGAGCGGTGGGTGTTGAGGAAAACCGGAAACGGCTTGCTGAAATCAAGGTGCCGACTCTGCTCGTCTGGGGAGGTGAGGATAAGATTTCACCCCTTGCCAACAGCGATATACTGCTTACTGAAATAGCCGGCAGCAAAAGGACCATTATCAAGGGGGCTCCTCATCCCTGTTATCTCAATCAACCTGACACCTTTCATGCGGTGGTTCTGGATTTTCTGGACTCTTTGTCTTGATCTGCCTGCTTCCTGATTTCTTACCGGAATATTGTTCATGGGAAAAACACTGATCATTGCCGAAAAGCCCAGCGTTGCCGCGGATATAGTCAAGGCCCTGCCCGGTAAATTCACCAGAACCAAAACCCATTACGAGGGTCCTGACCATGTCGTTTCCTACGCCATAGGCCATCTTGTCTCCATTGCCTATCCCGAGGAGATCAGTCCCGAATTCAAAAAATGGACCCTGGATAATCTTCCCATTCTTCCGGCTCCTTTTCCTTTGGCCGTGCTTCCCGGGACCAAGTCCCAGTTTAACGCCTTGTCCAAGCTGATTCGCCGCCGGGATATTGATACTATTGTCAACGGTTGTGATGCCGGTCGGGAAGGAGAGCTGATTTTCAAGTACATTCTGAAAAAGGCCTCGACCCGTTCCGTTGCCGGAAAAACCATTCGTCGCCTTTGGCTGCAGTCCATGACCCTTAACGCTATACGTGAGGGGTTGTCACGTCTGCGGAAAAACGAAGAGATGCTTTCCCTTGAGGATACGGCCCTGTGCCGTTCTGAAGCGGACTGGCTGATCGGCATCAATGCCACCCGGGCGCTTACCTGTTACAATTCAAGGTTTGGTGGGTTTCGCAAGACACCATGCGGCAGGGTACAGACCCCGACCTTGTCCATGCTGGTCAAGCGGGAGGCGGAGCGCAGGGCCTTTGTTTCGACGGATTATTTTGAACTGCATGGCTCTTTTCTGTGTCGGCAGGTGGAATATGAGGGTATCTGGATAGATCCGGATTTTAAAAAAGACCCGGATCATCCCCATGCCCGGCGCAATCGGCTCTGGGATGAAAAGCAGGCCCGGGCGATTGCTGAAAAATGCAAGGGCAGGGAGGCAGAGGTTGAAGAGAGTGGTAAAAAATCGAGTCAGAGTTCTCCGCCGCTTTATGATCTTACCCTGTTGCAGCGTGAAGCCAACAGCCGATTTGGATTTTCCGCCAAGAATACCCTGGGTCTTGCTCAGGCCCTGTATGAACGGCATAAACTGATCACCTATCCGAGGACCGACAGCCGTTGCCTGCCCGAAGACTATCTGCCCACGGTGAAAAAGGTTGTTACCCGGCAACAGGAATGGCAGCTTGGCCGATTCGCGGCCGAGGCCTTGCAGAAAAAATATCTTAAAAAGAACAAGCGTATCTTTAATAATAAAAAGATCAGCGACCATTTTGCCATTATTCCCACCTCTCAGCTGCCCAAAAGTCTGTCCGAACCGGAACAGAAAATCTACCGGATGATCGTCCAGCGTTTTTTGGCGGTTTTTTTCCCGCCGGCTGTTTTTTATAATACCAAACGGCTGTCCGTCGTTGCACAGGAGACTTTTCTCACCGAGGGCAAGATTCTTCTTGAAGCCGGTTGGAAGGCAATTTACGGGATCCAGGCCGGCAGCGGCAAGGGAAATCTGCAGCCGCTGCCCGAGGGAAGACCTGTCCTTTGTCAGGATATTGACCTGCAGAAGCATCAGACCAAGCCGCCGCCGCGATTTACTGAGGCGACTCTGCTCTCAGCCATGGAGCATTCCGGCAAGTTGATTGATGATGAGGAACTTGCCGAGGCCATGAAGGAACGGGGACTTGGTACCCCTGCCACCAGGGCGGCGACTATTGAGAAGCTGATTAACGAAAAATATGTCAGCCGGGAGCAGCGGGAACTGGTACCTACGGGCAAGGCTTTTGAACTGCTGTCCCTGCTCACCGATAAGCATATCGACGTGCTGGCTTCGCCGGAGTTAACTGGTGAGTGGGAGTATAAGCTGAACCAGATCCTGAAAGGTGCCATGACCCGGGAACAGTTTATGGCCGAGATCCGGGAAATGACTACCACCATCGTCAACAAGGTAAAAAACGGCGACGAGACACCATTTAAGGAAGCTTCGTTTTCTCCGATAGGTGGAATCAAATTTCATGAAACAGCCACAGCCTATGCGTCAGAGGATAAAAAAATTCTCATCCGCAAGGTGCTTGGCGGTAGAATCATGGACACCGATGATGTCATCCGCCTGATTCATGGAGAGACCATTGGTCCGTTTGCTGATTTTCGCTCCAAAAAAGGCAAATCTTTTACAGCTTCAGTCAGGCTGAACAATTCCAAGGTGGAGTTTCTCTTTGCTGATTCCACCGACCAACTGGATATGGAAGAGATCAAGCGGCAGGAGCCATTGGGAATTTCCCCCATTGATAAGACAAGGGTGTTTGAGACGCCGGCCGCTTTTATGTCGGAATCGGCGCTGGAAGGTGACAAGGACAAGGGACTGCGGATTTCGAAAGTGATTCTTGGCCGACGTATTGATCCTGATCACATCGAGCAGTTGCTTTCCAGGGGAAAGACCGATCTTATCACCGGCTTTATTTCGAAAAAAAAACGGCCCTTTGATGCCTATCTCCTCCTTGATGACAAGGGAAAGCTGGGTTTTGAATTTCCTCCGAGGAAAAAGAGAGGTAAGGGGAGAAAGGCAGCAGGTAAATAGCTGCACGATATTCGGCATACCGAGATAAACCAGCATGGCTGGAGCAGTTTGACCAGCCGCAAATATTCATGAAAGTCCCGACCCCGGTTTGTCACAGCCCTCCTTCGTCGGGACTTTCAGATTAAAAACATATGAGAAAACTGAAAAAAGAATACATTGAAAAAAGCGGCCGGGAGCTTGCCGCCATCTGCGCCCGGGTTGCGGATGACACCAAGGCTGAAGATCTCATTGTGCTTGACGTGCGGGGCAAGGCATCTTTCACCGATTATTTCATTCTGATGAGCGGCCGCTCTACCCGGCACGTGCAGGGTCTGGCCGAGGCCATTGAGAATGAACTACGCTCCAAACGGGTGTCAAGTAAACACAGCGAAGGGCTGCGGGAGGGAATCTGGGTCCTGCTTGATTTTAATGACGTGGTCGTTCATATCTTTTATAAGGATAAGAGAAAGTTTTATGATTTGGAAGGATTGTGGCATGACGCGCCGAGGATAGAGCTTGCGGAGCTGCTTGCCTGAGAAGAAAAAGAACGTATACGGGAGGTTGTTAATGCGAAAAAATACCCCCTTGCTGCTTGCCATCCTTGATGGTTGGGGCGTGGCTGAAAAGAGTCCAACCAATGCCGTAGCCGTTGCCGATACCCCGAATATGGACCGGTGGGTCGCTCAATATCCGCATACAACGCTTGTTGCCCATAATGGCATGGTCGGCCTGCCGCAGGGACAAATGGGCAATTCCGAGGTCGGCCATCTCAATATCGGCGCCGGCCGTATTGTCTATCAGGATTACACCCGTATCAACCTGGCCATTGAAAAAGGTGAACTGCAAACAAATCCCGCCCTGAACTCAGTCATGGACAAGGTGTCGGCCGCCGGCAGCGCCCTGCACCTGCTTGGTCTTCTCTCTGATGGCGGAGTGCATTCCCATATCAAGCATCTCTTTGCCCTGCTTGCCCTGTGTAAGAGGAAGGGATTACAGAATGTCTATATTCACTGTTTCATGGATGGCCGGGACACACCGCCCTCCTCCGGCCTGGGATACATGCGACAGCTGGTAGCAGAGATACAACGGCTTGGCTGCGGCAAGGTGGCGACCATCAGCGGCCGGTTCTGGGGCATGGACAGGGATAAACGCTGGGACAGGGTGGAAAAATCCTGGCAGGCCATAGTTGAGGGGAAGGGAATTGTTGCCGTAAATCCGGTTCAGGGAGTGGAAGAGGCTTACCTGCGTAAGGAAACCGATGAGTTCATAACACCGACGGTGCTGGTTGCCGGCGATGGCGAGGCCGTGGGGACCATTGCTGATAATGACGGCGTGATTTTTTATAATTTCCGCGCTGACCGGGTCAGGGAACTCTGTCACGCATTTGGTGATGCTGACTTTAAAGATTTCGACACCGGCAGACGACCCCGGCTCCTCGAACTGGTGACCATGACCGAATATGAGGCGGATTTTAACTTTCCCGTGGCCTTTCCGCCTCAGGTGCTGTCCCATATCCTCGGTGAGGAACTCAGTCGGCACGGGCTGCATCAGCTTCGCATTGCCGAGACCGAAAAGTATGCCCACGTGACCTATTTTTTCAACGGTGGTGAGGAAAAACCGTTTGCCGGTGAAGAGCGTATTCTCATTGAGTCGCCCCGTGATGTGGCCACCTATGATCTGAAGCCGGAGATGAGCGCGGAAAAGGTAACCGATGCCCTGCTTGATGCTCTGCAGAAGAAGGAAGAGGCGGGAACGCCTTTTGATGTCGTGATTCTCAATTTTGCCAACGGAGACATGGTAGGCCATACCGGAGTGCTTGAGGCCGCGGTCAAGGCATGCGAAACAGTGGACCGTTGCCTGGGAAGGATCCGTGCCTATATGCGGAAGAAAAACGGCGTCATGCTGATCACCGCTGATCACGGCAACGCGGAGGTCATGGTTGATCCAAAGACCGGAGAACCGTATACCGCTCACAGCCTGAACCCGGTGCCGCTTATTCTGGTGGCTGGTCAGTTCAAAGCCTGCCGTCTGCGAAATGGCGGCGCGCTCAAGGACATTGCTCCGACCCTGCTGACCATTCTTGATTTACCCATTCCTGCTGAAATGAAAGAAGGGGAAAACCTGCTGGATTGTTGACGTGGTTCCTGTGGAACAATCACTGACAACTGGAATGGACAAGGGTTCGCATCACCATTGTCATCACCTCCCGGAGTCAGCACTTCAGGCGCAACGTGGGACGCAGTGCTCTGTTGTCGGCCTGAATAAACGATTTGGGACATATCATGCGTTATCCGATGTTTCCTTTTCCAGCATTCCGGGTGAGATCCTGGGCCTTATCGGTCCCAACGGCGCGGGAAAATCAACACTCCTGGAGTGCGTCACCGGCCTGCTTCCTGTGGACTCGGGCACAGTCAGCTGGCAGGGAAATGAACTGTCGCCTATAGAGCGAAAACAATTTTTCTGGTTTCAACCTGACGATATTCTTCCCTTTGCCGGGCAGCAGATCAGGACGACCCTGTCTTATTTTCGGCGGATTCATGGCGGGTCCGCATCAGATCTTAAGCAGTTGATAAACGGACTGGAGCTGGCATCCGTGCTGGCCAAACCATTGCAAACACTTTCCAAAGGGTACCGGCGCAGGGTCCTTCTCGCCCTCGCCCTGCTGAGCAGGCAGCCTCTGTTGCTGCTTGATGAGCCCTTTGACGGATTTGATCTCAGGCAATCGCTTACGGTTATGGACCTTCTGCGCAGGTGGAAGCAGGACAGGACCCTGGTGCTGTCCATTCACCAGCTGACCGAGGCCGAGAAAATCTGCGATCGGTTTTTGCTGCTTGACCAGGGCAGGGTCCTGGGAATCGGCACACTTGTCGAACTGGGTAAGCAGGCCGGGCTGTCCCATGGGGCAACGCTTGAGGAGGTGTTTCTTGCCATTACATAAGAGGGCCTCCGGGCACCAGCTTGCCTGGCTTGTTCTTGTGCAGGAGATACGCAGCCTGCTGTTGTCGCCTGCGCTCTTTATCATGCTCATCATTGTGTCCCTGCTGGTCGGCTACAGTTTTATCCAGGCTGTAGGCCTTTTCAGTCAGGCCAGCCGGACAGCAGTATCTTTCCCGGAACTGGCCGGCGGCATGAACCCTCTTGAAGGGATATTCGTGCCCACCTTTGGCGCCTATTATCTGAGTGAAACCCTGCTGTTGCCCTTTGTTGCCATTCGGCTCATCGGCCTGGACAAACAGAGCGGGGCGCTTAAGCTCTTACTGCAGCTGCCGTTGTCCCCTTTGTCCCTGTGCGGCCTGAAGATGACAGCCATGGGATTTGTCTGGCTGCTCAGTCTGCTGCCGGCGGCTATGGTTCTGCTGCTGTGGTATAATCTCGGTGGCCATATCTTTTTTCCTGAGATAATGCTTCTCTTTATGGGGCACGGCCTCTATTCGCTTGCGATTATTTCCATTGCCATGTTTGCCGCCACAATCAGCGATTCCCTGCCCACAGCCGCCATGTTCTGCCTGACCGTTACCCTGGGTTCATGGATTCTTGATTTTGCCGCAAACTCTCAGGGCGGGGTGCTGGCAGCAGTCGGGAAGCTTTCCCTGACCGGTATGTTGCGGCAGTTTGAAAACGGCCTGCTGTCAACGGTCCATATTGCATCTTTTTTCTGTATTGCCCTGTTGTTTTTTTCCCTGACTGTGATCTGGCTGCATCCCGGCAAGCGTCTGCTGTTTCAGCTCGGCAACTCTTTCGTTGTTCTTATTGTTTTGAGTGGTGTGCTTGCAATTGCCGCCCTGGAGCCAGGGTATATGGATGTAACCGAAAACCAGAGGCATTCATTTAGTCCGGCGGACAACTGCGCCCTGCGACAACTCGACAAAACGCTGAACATTATCATTCATCTGAATCCTCAGGACAGCCGTTTGCTTGATCTGGAACAGGACGTACTGGCTAAATTGCGTCGCAGCGTACCTAACTTGAACATACAGTACATGCCGATAGACACAGGCGGTCTGTTCAGTGCGGCTGAAGGCGACAATTACGGACTTATCGAGTATGAGTATGGGGGAAAGCGTGATAAGAGCTATTCAAACAGCCAAAATGAAATTTTGCCGATAATTTATACGCTGGCGGGAATAGAGGTAGCTGCCGACCAGGTGCCGACATATAGAGGGTATCCGCTTGTTGTGGACGCGACCGGATACGGGTGGTGGTTTTATATCCTGCTGCCCCTGTTCTTCCTTGGAGGCGGTTTTTTTTATCGAACCGGCATGGCCGGGCTGGATTGATCAACCTTGATGGCGTCGTAAAAACTTCGATCTACTGCGTCGTGTGTCGTGTGGCGATTTGTGGGCATACTACATGTCTAATTAAGACCCGCCACAGAACACTA
>JANTGH010000061.1 GCA_024763055.1 Desulfobulbaceae bacterium | reverse complement strand
CCCGTCAATGGATGTTCTTACCACATGCCGTCCACCCCTGTTTTCCACCTGTATTTTTCTGTCCAGGGAGAGAAGGTCGGTCATGGCTGCGCCGATGGGATTGATGCTGGCATCGACAGTGAGATAGTCGTTTCGTGGCTGCTCATCGAGATTCAGGGCGATGAGAATTTCAGTATCATCAAGAATACGGGAATAGGCCAGTGTGCATTGTCCGCCCATGGGATACCCGAAGTCGGTGCCGTTACCGGAAATTTCCCTGAAATACTGCCTGCCGTAGCGCAGGGCCGGTTCCTGTTTTCTGATTGCCGCAATCTTTGCGATCTGTTGATACGTGGGATTCTCCGGGTTGAAAAAATGATGACCGGTGGTGTCAAAAGCGCCCCACTTGCCGCCGAACATGCATTCCCGCACATAGGCATCGGAATCACCGCCGCCGTCAAAGTTCTGCTCGCTGCCGTAATATATGCAGGGAACGCCCTGGCTGGTCAGCAGGTAGCCAACTGCCTGAACCATCTGGGAGGTTTGGGGATTGTTGTGGAGAAAGCGGTTGTATGGGCGGGCCATCTGGTCATGATTATCGACAAAGGTGACAAAATACTCGCTGGCGCCACCATGATCGGTATAAATGGTTTTGAATCGTTCATAGCGCTCCCGCAGCAGCGAGGGATCCGTAAATCCTTTGATGACCTCTTCGAGAATAAAATAGAGGGGAAAATCAAGGCAGGCGTCCAGGGAAGGGAACCGTTCGTCTGTTCCGGGGAAACGGGTGTTTCTGCCGATATATCGCTGAATAACCGCATCGTCACCGACCACTTCGCCGAAAATAAAAAAATTGTGCTTGCCGATGCGCCGCGTGTATTCACGGATTGCGTTGCAAAACAGGGCCGTGGCCGTATCTTCCATGTGCTTTACCGTATCTATCCTGAAGCCGTCGATGTCGGCCTCGGCGATCCAGTATTTGTATGTCCGGATTAGAGTATCGAGTACATCCGGGCGGGGAATATCCAGTTCTTTAAGACTTAAGAAATCCCCATTGATGGCCTCCTGCGGATCCGACCAGTTGCGAATCTGCCCTCTTCTTTTGTAGCAATCCCTGTTCTGCAGTTCCTCGGGCCAGACTCCGTCGTCCTCCTGAAGACCGGGTATCGGATCAACTTCCCGCCAGAAGCCAAAATCAAAGGGACCAGGTGCATCTTTCCAGTAGTAATAAGGATAGTCGCCAGGATAGGCCCAGTTATCACCGGTGTGGTTGAGAATGATGTCCAGAATGACATACATCTTACGAGCATGGGCCTGCCGGACCAGTTCCTGCAGATCCTCTCTGGTACCGAACCTGGGATCAATCTCGAGAAAATTCTGGATTCCATAACCGTGATAGCTGCCATCCTTTTCCTGCCGGTTTTTGAAGACCGGGCTGATCCAGACAGCGCTTGCTCCAAGTCCCTTTATATAATCCAGCCTGCGGGTGATGCCCTTCAGGTTGCCGCCCTGAAAAACATGTCCCTGGGCCGGATCCCTGCCATGGATGGCAGATTCGGGATCATAGAGTGGAATATCATCTGCGTTGTTGTCAAACCTGTCAACGAGCAGAAAATAGATCACCTGATCGCGCCAGTCAAACGGCGAGGGGAAGACAGGATTTTCAGGCGTAAAATCAAGTTGATCAACAGATTGCGGCATTTTCATTGTTCATCCTTTTGTCCGATAATTGCTCTTGAAGTATGAAGCATTAACATCACTGTCTGTTTTTATGGTTTATTGAGGCTGTAGTCGGAAAATTTGATTCTGCCATGCCTGGTTGGTTATTACACAGGTGTTTATTTTGCGGATGGTCGATTTTACTCCATTTGCTTGTCAAGGCGCCGTATTGTCTTTCTGTAAAGTTTATTTTTGCTGTGCAAGATCGTGGAGTTCTTTTTCTAATGCAAGCCTTGTTCGCGCTGCTTGAATCTCTATCCGCAATTGTTCCAGTTTCTGTTGCACATCCTCTTTTCTTACCTCCATATCGGGTATTGTTTCGCTTTCAAGTTGTTGTATCAATGCCCCGGCATCGGAGTCCTCGCTCAGATGCCGGCTAAGTTCTTCAACTTTTAGGCGAAATCCTGTCAGCTTGTTCTCTATATCTGCCAACTGTTCTTCATGTTCTTGCCTGAAGTGTTCCAGTTCATCCAGCGAACCTCGTGGCTGGGGAATTGTTGAGAGTTCTTCTTCTATTTTTTGCATCTGCATATCAATAGCACGGACATGGTTTTTGAATGTAGGGGTTTCCGGAGCGCCTAATCCAGGGATTATTTTGGACTGTTCAGGTTCTTTTGGCCCGGTCACCTGGGGTTGATCGGCCGGGGTGGAGGTTTGCTGTTTGTCAGCAGGAAGAGATGGCCGCTGAATATAGAGAATCACACCTCCGAGCAGAAGAAGAGAGCCGAGTATTTGGGCAGCTTTCTGTCTTTCCGGGCTGATAACTGTGCCGGTTCCTAATTTGCCGACAATGGCAAGAAACAAAAAAAGTATCCCGGCCATGACAAGTATTGTCGGCAATGGAGTCCTGGCGATTTCTATGATTATCTTTTCCATGGATCCTGTCCCTTGATTACCAACAAAGCTCAGCTGGATCTATTTTTCTCTTTGAAACGGTGAGCAATAAAAAATACCGGATACCTTTTGGTACCCGGTATTTTTCCTTTTCACTTCATAAATTACAACTTGTCATGCCTTTCTACACCTGCTGTAGGCCTTACGGAATTTAAGACAAAGTACATAATAACGCCTGTTTCTTGTGATTCTATACATGCAGCAGTAGTAGTTTGCCCGTTCACGATAGCAAGCGCAAAGGTATCTGCGGTTATGGTTTAAGCGATACACGCAACAATAATAATTGGCACGCTGTTGATAACACAGGCACAGATACCGGCGATTACGGGTTGCTTTATAGACACAGCATGCGTACTTCGCGCGATAATAATAGCAACGACATAGATAGGCGGTTTTTTTTGTTGTCCTGTACATGCAGCAGAAGTATTGGGCGATATAGGAATAATATCGGCACAGGTAGCCGATTTTTTTTGTTTTCTGGTACATTTTCCTGGCTTGTAGTGCCAACCTCTGATAGCGTAGACAGGGATTTATATGAACCACAGGCGCAAAGGCCATTTCTTCAATGTCTGTTTCAAGTCCCAGTGGCTCGTCAAACTCAAGTCCAAACTCCAGACCTGATTCCATGGGCTCAGCCATCAGATCAGGTTCAATGCCCCCCCCGCTCATCTCAAGCTCTATATCTTCGTCAAATCCCATCTCCTCTCCCTCCATCATTTCAAGCTCCGGATCCTCTGGGGGCATTACTTCGGTTTCCAATAAATCCATCCCGAGGTCCTGCTCTTCATCTCCCGTTCCCTCGCCGCAACAGGGTTCTGTTTCAAACGTCTCGAATTCCAGGTTTTCCTCCGGCTCAGGGATGGGAAGCTCATCTCCCTCCATCATTTCAAGCTCCAAATCCTCTTCATCCAGAATATCCTCTTCCAGTAAATCAAATTCCAGGTTTTCCTCCGGAAACATCTCTGAAAAAATGGTCATAATCCGTTACCTCCTTTTGTTTTCAATTGGGTTGTATCTTTTCACCCGGTAACCATCGAATTAGTTGTTATGTCGGTGGTTATTTATTGATCTGTATTTAGAAAGAGTCATTGCGACCTCTCAAGCGACATTTTTCATAGAAGAGAAGATATCGTCTATATTGTGTCAGATAGGTTCTGTTCCTTGTTATGGCATACAAGCATTTGAAATACGCCGCCATATATTGGTATGCTCGACATAGATACTGTCGGTTCCCGGTTACCCGATAACGGCAGTTGAGAGAGTAGGCATAGTACTTATAGGCAATACATAGATAACGACGATTCCTGTTCTTTGTATAGAGACAGCGATAATACAGGGCCAGGTAATGGTAGTAGACACAAAGATAATGCCGACGATTGGTTCTGCGGTAGATATTTCTGTACCGTATTGCTTTTATTCGATATGCCTGGCATGTGGTTGTTGGTGCACAGATTCGGTCATAGGCTGCTTTTGCCCGAATGATACCTGAACCGGAATGTTGGTCCCAGCCGGCGGGACCGATATTCATTGCCGTGGCCTTGAGAGCCTGTTTGGCTGCATCCTGGGACAGGGATCTGTTGCACTGCTTCAAGAGGGCAACTACTCCTGCTGCAATGGGGCAGGCCGCTGATGTACCTGTGTCGCAGGTGAAGTAACCTGTGAAATGACTTATACCGCAGAAATCCGGTTTGTGCGCCGAGAGTGAAGCCGGACCCTGACTGCTGTATCCGATCAAACGGCCTTGGATATTTGCAGCGCCTACGGTCATAACCCTGGGATGTCCGTTTGCTCCCCAGATACTTTTACCAGGGCCGAAGTCGTTGCCGCACCGACTGCTGGTCGTGCATCCTTCTCCGCAATTTCCGGCCGCAAACAGCACCAGAATACCTTCGTTGATTGCTTCTACAACCTTTCGGGTAAAGGGATGATTGGGATCAGTTGCATAGGATGGATCCCAGTTCTTTTGATAAATACCCCAGCTGTTGGAAAGAACATGAGGCGTGCCGTTTATCTTGTGCCGGCCGATTGCCCATTGGAAGCCGGCAAGGGCATTGGAAATTGCGTTGCCGTCTGAGATGCGAATATCGTAGAGATGGGCCTTGGGTGCCATCCCCAGCGCATCAGTCGAGGTCATGTTGCCATGGCGTCCCCATAATGCCTTGGTGCCCCAGTCGGTTGTTGGCCAGCCACCAATTACGTTTGGTATGGTGCCGGCGGATGCACGTCCTTTGGCCGCAATTCCGCCATCAACAATACCGACAACCATGTTTTCACCCCGATGACCCTTTGCCCAGATTTTGTTCACCCCAAGATAATTGGCGACATCTGTAAGACTTCCTTTTGAGCAGGCTGCGGTACCATGGTCACAGTCACACGGTGGTATAGGACAATTACCACCGCCCAATCCAGGTTCCTGGTAGAATTCCTGCTCGCTTTCTTGTTGTATTTCCACATTGAATGGTGATATTTCAGTATCGATCCATACCCCGATAACATTCTCCTGCGCTTCAAGATCTTTAATCTTTTTGGCATCAATGGAACCGCGAACAAAGATGGTTTCCTGGCCACTCTCTTCGAGTTTCATTGCAAGCTCAGGGTCTGGCGTTTCTCCGGCGGGAACCGGATCGAAACTGGTATCTACCTGAAACCCCGCTGCGTCAAAACTTCCCGCCATATCAAAAGCACGGGCGCTTTCTCCCTTAGGCATTGCCATTTCAACGATGACACGTTTGATTCCATCGTCATTTCCAGCACCACGCCGGGTCGTTTCTTTCTTTTTTTCAACCATAATCAGTTCCTCCTTGTCGACATGAGAAAAAATTTTTGGGTGTCGAATTTAATCCGTCTTGATAGGGGTCATTTGTTTACAGTTGATTGTAAACAAGGGTTGTTTTTTTAAGAGCAAATGGCATGCCAGGAGTGAGGGAATTGACCTGTAAAATTGTACTTTGAAAATAGTAGGTTGTGCCTGTGGCAAGGTGATGAAAAATTATGCTGTGGTGCTTGGTGTATATCGACCAGCAGAATTTGGTGGATATGCACCAGGAGCGGGATAAGGATACTCAAGATATTCAGGCCCTGAAAGCAGGACCGTTCAATTGAATGGCCGGTCAAATTGCATAATGAATGCTGCAACCATTCATGTAAAGTCTTTAACGATCAACGATAGATATTGTGGGGTATTCTGTGCCACCACAGCAGCTGGAAAATTTGAGGTGTGTATTTTCCGTGTCCCATTTCGGGATTGAGACATGAAAATATCAGCGAACAGAATTTTTCTGTCGGCACGATATCGTGAGGCTCTGTCCCGGCTCCCTTTTGACCTGTTTTCCTGTGTCGAGGAGTAGAGTATTTAAGGTAATGACTCAATGATGTCATTAAAATGGTTTGTTATTTTTTCAAAACCGTCGGCTGTGGGATGCAGCTCGTTTGCCCAGTCGTCCTTATAATCGTCTATTGCCACAGAGAGCGTACCACGGAGATCAATATACTGGACATGATGAAAATCGGGGAGTGCTGCGACCCGCTGCAGCATTTCATTAAAATGATCCATCAGCGTTTTTGCTATTTCTATTCTACCCTGGAGAGCGGAGAAGTCCTTTTCCCGGAATCCGGGTTCCAGCCAGGGACCGGGCAGATACCACCATCCACCTAAAAAGCCACGCCCATCAGGTACGGAATAGTCATAGCCATGAATTATAATCGGCAGAACGTTTCCCGTTCGCTGCAGACAAACCTCTGTGATTTTGCTGATTATGGTAATATAGGCCAATTGCACTCGCTCATCAATCACTCCTGCCATTATGGAATCGTTAATTCCGGCAATTGCCGATGCAGCGTGATTGAGCAGCATTCCAAATTCCTTGCCCGCCAGATCGTTTCCGCCTCCGGAAAGAAGAATGGCTCGGGGCATGGTGCCCCTTCGGAGAAGTTTTTCAATGAGGCGGGTGAACTCTTCAAGCTGTCCATCGGCATAGGCCATTTCTTCGATCCGATCACCTTTGTGGGCTACGGATTCAACTTCGTAACCATGATGGTCTTCCAGGAGGCGAAGGACATCATGAAAAGGATAATCAAACCATGAGTCACCCTCTGCAACCAGCACCTCCCTGGCCTCCGGTCCAAGTTCTCTGACGGTTTCCGCCTTCACTTCCGCTATCCCGGGAGCACGCCTGACCCCTGGGGCCTCTGCTATTGCCCGACTGCGTTTTAACAGTTGTTCATTACGAAAGTTGACAACATTGTTTGCCTTCCTGCGGCCTGTGGCCATCGCTTCAGCAATATTTTCGTCAGATATCATGGGTTGTTGCTCCTTCTGCATCTCTGCGCAAAATATTGAAAGACTGCTATTCTCTGAATACCTTCTCCACCAGGGCTGTTACGATTGGTTCTCCGGTATCAACAACACTGGCCGAATAAATCCAGCTTCCACCATCGGCATGTCCCTCAATGGCTATGGCTGCTTTTTCATATTCAATAAGGTTGAGTTCACCGTTTTCCGGAGGAACAGAATCCCGGATGCCGGTGGTGGTCAACCGGACAAATGTTGATGATGCGGGTGGAGGAAATAAAAGTTCAAATACCCCGTTTTCTACAATACCGATAAATAATCTGCGCATCGCACTATCCTGTAAACGGATATTTTTTTGATATCATTTATATATTACCCGGTTTTTGTCGTGGCCTTTCGTTTTGCCGATCCGAACAGATAGCCGGCTATGGCACCGAGAATCCCGATTGGCGCAGTAAGCTGTTCCGTTGTTATCGCGGAAACGGCAATAAACATGGTACCCTCGATGACCAGCACCAGGCCGATGGCATGGACCAGACTTTCCCCGGAACAATCGGGCGCCTTTTTTAAAAAGAATAAAACAAGGGCCAGGAGAACAGGGGTTGAAACAACAATAGCGATGAGCAGCAACATCCTGTGTTTTTCCTGGAGCATGATGAACTCCGCCTTTTTTTCCAGCAGCAGCCTGTCCTTTTTAGATAATTCCTGGTTATCCTGGTATTCCCCTGAGGTTTTAGAAGGGGAATTTTCTTCAATCTGTTGAGTCCATTTTTGGACAGGCCCGGGTATGGGCTCTGCTGATGCCGTTTTCTCCTTTATCGAGTTCCAGCAGAAAACAGCCAGAGCGGTGAACGCCACAGTCAGGATAATAGTGCGCATATCAACTCTCCATAACAGGACTATTTCTTACATCTTTTCGTTTGTTCATCATACAAAGCGCCAAGAAACCCGTTGTAATATTTCTTGTCCGCCGGTGTGACGGCAGCATTAAATTGTCTCTGTATGCGTTCGTACAGTGCATTGATATCGGGACACGAAAATTGAGTTATGTCCCTTTTGAACTGCTCCAGCTCAGGCGAGGTTTGCCGCTGTTGGTATCGGGGTTGTACCTGCTGGTATATTGGTGCCCTTTCCGGCGATGGAAAAGGGTTAAGCACTGCACCAAAGGAAGATGCGGTAAAAAGAACGAATGATGCAAGCAACACCGGGCCAATAAGCAAATTTTTTCCGCATGGCAATGAAAATTGTATCATACGCGTCTCCTTTATATTTTCCTGCCAATGATCAGCCGGGTTAACTCCGTACCGGCGGCAGATCGGATAACTGTTCAACCGTTTCAAGCACGATCTGCGGCTTGTCCTTATACAATCCGGCTGTGCCGGAAACATAGAGATAACCGCGTCCATGTCCGGCATAACGATTGTGAATAAAACGCATAATCTGACACCCGTGCTTGGAATACCGGTCGGGAACCCAGAGATTGAACTTGTGTTTCGGCGAACCGGCAAAGATGACAGCCCCGTCACCCGTCCATTGCTGGATACCTCCCTGCAGGTCGCTGAAGACGGTCACCTGTTCTCCGGCTCGGGCGGCTGTCATGATTTCCTGATAATCCAGGCGAACGGACTTGACGCCGTCCTGAATCCCCAGAGTGCGATAGTTCTCTACCAGGGTTCCCCGCATATGCCACCAGGGCAGTAGATGCTCGTAATCACGGGACTTGCCTCCGGAATTGATCGTGTCATCCCAGATGCCGGTAGCTGCTGCCTGGGCTCCGGTTTCAGCATTGAGGAAAATATCATTATAGAGTCGTGAGCGGCCATATTTAATAAAATAGGGGCTCCAGCCTGCCTCTATGGCCTTGAGGTTATAATTCTCTCCATCTTTATGGACGTAACAGAGCAGGCGTCCGTAATTCCCACGGTGTTTTTCCAGGCAGGTTGCAACCGGATCCGTGGTGTCAAACTCGATGTCCACCATAATATCGTTTTCGGGAAATCCCTTTTCATCGACACCAAACCATTGTTTGGCCCAGGCCGATGCCTGCTTGCCGGCATTGGTCACCGGTTTATGGCCTCCTCCTCTGCTTTCTTCGGTATCAAGACTGAGCAGACGCAGTGATTCCTTTTTTCCGTCAAGCTCTACTTTGACCGTATCGCCGTCAATGACCTTAAGAAGCAACAGCTTTTCAATTCGCGTTCCTTTCATTGGGGTGTTCTCCTGAATATGATGAATGATGTCGTTGATTGCATCCTTCCTCACCGGAATATTTCTTGTTTCTCCCGGCTGCTCTATTGAAAAAAAGCAATAGCCATACCAGCTTGCATACAATTCATTGAGAAAGCGAAGGGTCATTGATTTTCGGCATTCTTTATATGTTATTTTCGGCTCTTGGCAGCATTTAGTGTCGATCTGGATTTTGGATAAAAGCTTTCTATACAAAAATAATTAACCTTGAAAAAAAGGGAAAAAACATGGTGGTCGGTGGATATGCACCACCACATCTGGTGCAAATTGAGCAGGTGAAATCGGGTGGCTTGAAAAAAAAGAAGCGGGGTGAATTCTTCCTCAGCATTGTGCGATCGGAGAAAGATTGGTTTTGTCGGGCATCTACGGCCTTCTCTATTTTTACTAAGGGCGTAATAGGTGAAATTGGTTTGGATTTTGCTATTTATTCTTTAAAAAATCCAATCCATAGACACTTAATGAAGAGTTGAGAAGAACGGGAGGTGTAGGATGGTTATGGTTAAAGAATGGATACCCATACAAAAGGGGGCGAAAGAGGATTCTGCTTCTGTAAAAAAGGTTAAAAAATCAGGATTGAAAGCTCCGAGGGGTATAGCCCCTGATCAGGTTCGACGAGGGGTGACTCGAATAACCTATGAAACTGGAGGTGTATGGAAGGGAACATTTGAACATGGTCAGGTCACGTATGATACTCTTTCCGTTCCGAGAGCCGCGACAACTGCCGAAGAAGGCGGGCCTGAAATTCCTCAGGAAGGCATCTATGTTGCCGTTCCGGATGGTGCGACCAACGTGTCGGTGAAGGTTTTTGACAAAAAGATGCAGCCCGTGCCGGGAGCCTGGAAGTTGCGGCCTGCGCCAAAGCCGATCACTGAAGCGGAGTACATTGCGGGGAAAGAGGAGTATCTACCCAGGAGTGAGTTTTATGACTCTGATGATGAGTATCCGGGCAAGGATTTTGAGTTTCTGGGATTGAAAGTCCTGGATGGTGTGACGGTGGCTCATCTGATTCTTTACCTTGCCCAATATAAACCGTTATCGGGTTTATTGTCCGTTGTTGAGAAAATGACCCTTGAGATCGGTTATGACGTTCCACCTCAGACAGATAGAGCGCCGAGAAAACAGATGATCAGCCCCATCGTGGGTGATATGATCCTCGATTTTGAAAATGTCCGGGGAAAAGAGCGGGAACTTGACCTCTTAGCCGGTGAGGAAGGCGGCGAAGCTCAATTACGGGAAGAAGCCGGCTGGATGGGCTCTGATGGGTTGACGCTTGATCCGGAGATGACCACAAGACCTCCCATCCCTTACGAGCCTTTCACTCCGATTGAGCCCTTGCCGCATCCGCATATTCCCGCGGTTTCTCTGCTTAAAAGGACAAATATAATCAGTGAATACGTCATCATCACCCCGAATTCACTCCGGCAATCCGTACAGCCTCTGCTGCAGGCAAAATCAGGGTGGCCCCATTATGCGATGGCGGCCACGACCGAAACCGTCAGGGCCGAATTTCCGGCAACATCCCTGAAAAAGTCAATTAAAGCCTTTCTGACCTGGGCCTGGAATAATTGGCGTTGTCCGCCACGGTACGTTGTGCTTGCCGGTGATTCGGATACCATTCCGGTTCATTTATGGAGCGTAGGCGGACACACTTATGCCTCAGATCATTACTATGCCGACATTCGTGATTCACTGGCTCCGGAGATTGTTGTCTCCCGCATTCCGACATCAAATGCAGCCACCATGCGCCAGATCTGCCAACGGCTGGCCGGATATGAAAACCTTCGCGGCCCTGACTGGGGCGGATGGCAGAACGAGGTCATTCTGGTCGCCTATCAGGCAGCCACCTACAAGCAATGTTCCGATTCTATTGCCACGGCCATTGCTCCCCGTTTCAGGGTCACTAAAAGATATGGCGATTCCAGCACGAGAAAACAGGTCGTGGATAAAATGAACAGCGGGGTGCTGGTGGCAAATTATCGAGGACACGGGAGTAAAACCGCCTGGTCGTCCAGTAATGGTCTTCGCACCCAGGAGATCAGGGGGCTGAAGAACGAAAGCAGACCGCCGATGGTTTTTTGTATTGCCTGCCAGAATGCATGGATAGATGACCCCAATACGGAAACCGTTGTTGAAACGTTTCTCAGGGAGGGTAAGGCGGTGGCTGTTTTAGGGGCCACGCGGAGCTCCCCAACATATGCCAACAATGATTTTGATAAATATCTGTTTCAGGGGGTGATGGAAGGCGAGATTTCTCCGGGACGGATTGTTCAGCGGGCGAAAACCCGGATGGTTTTGAATCATGGCAATTCATCGACCCATCAGCAGGATGTGGTGATGTATATGCTCTTTGGCGACCCCACGGCCAAGGTTGCCAGTGATGTGGAATTTTTACGCGGAACCTGGGACATGGACCACGATGGCTGGAAAGGTGCGCTTGATATTACGCGTATCTGGCAGCACCGCGTTGAGAAAAACGGGAACTGCGGCTATCCCGTCTGGAGTTTTTCGGGAACATACACCCGTGCCGGGAAAAAGTATCCCCTGAAGGGAAAGATCGGCGGCAGAGATCCGAACAATCGTAATGCCGGCTGTAAACGCTCAGATCACAAGGTTGATTTCACCATAGATTTTGCATCGAACAATCATCAGAAATTCACCGGGTATATCACGACCTGGACCCGCAATGTCATGGCCGGTTATACGTGGTGGTCAAAGAGGCCATTTGCCTGGTACGCGAAAAGGCACTGAGGCTATTAAAAAAACAACGCCGAATTGAAGAGGAGACTGTCTCATGAAAAGAAAAGCACTTTGTGTCGGTATTAATGATTTTAAGAATTACCCCTCTGCCACACTGCAGGGATGTGTCAACGATGCACAGGCCATGTCATCACTGCTAACCGGACTTTTAGGCTTTGCCGATGAGGATATCACCTTGCTCACTGATGCGGATGCAACCAAAGAAAATATCATGGGTGAGCTGCAAACTATGGTGGAGGAGGCCAGGGCTGGGAAACAAAATTATCTTGTTTTCAGTCTGTCCAGCCACGGCACCCAGGTCCCTGATCTGAGCGGAGATGAAGAAGATGCCGCCGATGAGGCATTCTGTCCCCACGATCTTGCCCAGGCCGGTGATGTCTGGGATCCGAATTTTATTATCAGTGATGATGAACTCCATGACCTGTTTGTTACCCTGCCGGAAGGCGTGCTGCTCGAAGTTTATCTGGACACCTGTCACAGCGGTACAGGTCTGAAGGCCATAGATATGCTGCTGACCCGCAGGCCACGGTATATGCCGCCGCCATCGCTGCTGGCCTTCAAGCAGGTGGAAGGAAGGGCGTCGCGAGGTCTGGCCAGAAAATTTATTCAGCAGGCACCCGTTCATCATATCCTGTGGACTGGGTGCCGGTCCGACCAGACCAGCGCCGATGCCTTGATTGACGGGACCTGGCATGGGGCCTTTACCTACTATTTTTGTAAAGAAATGCTTGCCTGCGGGAACAGTCTTTCCAGGAAAGAAGTGTTGAAAAAGGTGCGAGAAGATCTGGTCGCCGGTGACTACACCCAAATCCCGCAACTGGAATGTGAGGCAACGGTACGTAATATGCCGGTAAGTTGAGAAACAGGAGTCATGGTCAGGGAAGAAAAACGTTGGGGCTGGGTTACCCGAAATAAAGGAGGATGTTATGAAGTGGAATATTGAAAAAAGTATGAAGTTGAAAAGGAAAATTGCAGCAAATCCGGAATTGATGGCGCAACTGATGGAGCACACGGAAGCCTGTTTTAAAGAGTTTAAAGTCAAGCTTCCAGGCAGGAGCTATGTTTTTGAACCAAGAGTCTTTTCAATGGATCCGAAGGAGGCGCCGGAAGTTACGAACCGGTCCAGATCAGCCATGCTGACGGCAATTACCGAGAGTATGGTTGTTGAGCGGGCTGGAACCAATATGGCTGCGGCTATAGATATGTCGAAATACAGGGCCTGTATCCCCAAGTGCGGTCCCATGGATCCGTTCAGCCTGAAAATCCTTGAACGACTGAGGATACGGACAAAGGTGTCTGATGATCCCATCCCGATAAAAACCAGTGACCAGTTGATGCGAAGGATTGTCGGCAACGGGAAACTGATGCGGACTCTCAGCGAAGGGATATTCGAGATCCTGCGGGGTAACGGCATCAAATTCAATAAACGTGAGGGTTGTGTTTTCACGCCGGTTGTTTTTCAGGCACCGGTTTATGCCCAGAAGGTGGGAACGGCGGCAAAGTTTTCCGAAATCCGGGGATTTGGTCCCCAGGTGTATGCCGGCGACGATCCGACCCCGGAGCCGGCGGCAGTGGCGATGAAACCATTTCCGGGTATCATCGAGATGCAACGGGGGCGGACCCTGCTGCCCGGAGTCATCATAGACCGCTGGTGGTGGATCGGCATTCCCGCGCCTGAACTTCTGGAAGCGCTCCAGAGATTGCGGAAATATTATTAGGCAGACTGTCAGTGTTCGAAACAACCTGGTGTGTTTCCCTGGAAGATCGCACACCAGGTTGTTCCTCCTGGACACAAATTTTGCTTGAAAAGACGTTTGGGACAAGAAAAAGGAGCATCTTTATGGGGCCACAGGCTGCAACTAAGGATATTGCCGTGCCTGGATTATCCGATGCTGTACATATTGAATCTGTTTCCCTGCCAACAGGACAACATCTCTATTTTGTGCTGGATCCATCTGTCCCAAGCTGGGGTATTGTGAACAGTGATGGGGTTGAGCTGTTACAACTCTGTGATGGAGAGCGAACTTCGGCCGATATTGCCAAAGAAATCAGCAGACGAAAAAATATAGAGTATCCCGATGCCCTGCAACTGGCTGATACTTTCCTGGAGCAGATGAGAAAACAGCTCGTTCTGAATGGGAATTCCGACCGGGTGACTCAGGATAATATTTTTCATGGGATAGCACTGGAGATCACGAAACTATGCAACCTGCGTTGCGCCCACTGCTATCTTGCGGCTGGAAAAGTGGCGGATAATGAGCTGAGCGGCGCAGAGATTAAAACGCTCATCACTGCCGTTAAAGAGGAAGGTGGAATATCTGTGGCAATCGGCGGCGGCGAGCCGCTAATGCGGGCCGATTGCCTGGAAATAGTCGAACATGCCTTGTCTTGCGGGTTGCTTGTCTCGCTGGGGACCAATGCCACTTTGATTGACCGGGACCGGGCTGCACTACTGGCAGACCTGCCGATTAAAATTCAGATCAGTCTTGACGGCGCAACCGAAGCCGTACATGACACCATCCGCGGACAGGGCAGTTACAGGGCTGCTGTTAACGGTATAGATGAGCTTGTCCGGGCCGGTAAGGCCGATGACATGGTCATTGCCTTTACAGCGATGAAGAAAAATGTGCATGAAGCGGCAGCCATTGTTCAGTTTGCCTATGATCGTGGAATACCTGTGGTGCAGTTCCCACCATTGACGCCTTCGGGTCGGGCACGGGAGTGTTGGGATGATTTACGGTTAAACAGTGATGAATTAGTGGAATTTTGGCAAACCGTCAGCCAATGCGCTTTGGAGGTGCAGGGAGAAATGGATCTTCTCGCAGATTGTTTTTCCATGAATATTCATCAGGCCGGAAAACCCTATCAATGTTCAATCGGCTTCCAGTATCGTATTGATCCGGCAGGTAACGTTTATCCCTGCCAGTGTTTTCACTATGGAACGGAGTATCTGCTGGGAAATATCAGGAATGACACCCTCAAATCCATGGTGGAGGGAAGCAGGATTAAGGAAATCCAACTCCTCAGCCGCAAGCGTTCTTCAATGATCGATGCCTGCAGCGACTGTAAATGGATGAACTACTGCGGATCAGGATGCATGGGTAATGCCTTTGAGACAACGGGCACTGTACTGCAACCAACCGCATGCAGGGCCAGAAAGCAATGGATAGAATCGCTTTTTTCCAAGGACATCGCAGGGACAGTTCAGCGTTGCCGGGCCGGTGCCTGATTCCGGCAGGCAATAGTATCACTATTATATTTGTTGTTCACAGCAAAAGGAGGGGAATAATGAAATCACTCAATTTAGTTCTTTTATCTTTATTGTTTGTTTTTTCTTTTGTTTTCAATTCATGGGGAGAAAATATAAATAAAAAATGGTGCCGGGAGTGGTGCGGTCAGCATAGTCCGTTATGTAAAAAGTGTGCCGAACAGGCCGGGTGTGGTCCCGGTTACAGTCCGATAGTAACCTTTAAAATAGGGCCGGGAAAGAACTGGCATGCATGCAGCGGTATGGAAAGAAATAAAGAGGCATGTGAGGACTGGTGCCGTCAGAACAAGCCGAGATGCGTAAAATGTTCAGATCATGTCGGTTGTGGTCAAGGGCTCACTGCGATAATGCACTTTAGTGGTCAAGGGAAGAACTGGCATGCCTGCCGCAAAACTATGCATGAAATAGCTTCCGAAGGGAATAAGGCGGCTTGTGAAGCATGGTGTGCGGCTCATGCCGGCTGTGTCAAATGTGATACTTTGAGAGGGTGCGGGCCGGGTTTCAAAGCGATGAAACACTTTACCGGCCGCGGAAAAAACTGGCATGCCTGTAGAAAAAAATAACCATCAGTTTTGTCGAGACACTTTTTATATGACAATTGATTCGCAGAAATAAATCTCAGAATCGATTTTCATCGTTTGTCGTGGCTGGATAATTTGATCCAGCCATGGGGTTCAGCCTTGTTTTAGCGGGAAGGAGGCCGGCAGTATGCGTGGAAAACAGAGAAGGGGGTTTCCTGAGATAATTGTTTCGGCAATGATCGTGACAGTGTTGCTTTTTACTGCTGTTGAAAGTGCCCGGGGAGGGGAACACAGATACCGTGATGAGATCGGTCTGCCGCCCCCCTCCTCCACCAGCCACCACACACCGCAGTGGTATCAACGCTTCATCGATAATTATCATCCCGTTGGATGCGGCCCGACTGCCTGGGCTATACTTTATGCGTATTGGTATGAATCTAAAGGAAAAAAAAGACTGTTTTCTTCAACTCCCGACTACAGGGGTGGCAGGAATCAAGGCAGTACAAGTCAGCAGGTGGCAGATGTGGAAAGTGAGGTAGCATACGAAACCGAAACAAGTTACGGGCAGAGCGGAGGGGGTACCTGGGGGCGTACCTGGAGCAGTAATTTCTGCCAGGGCATAGAGTATGCCAGAAAAAGAGGGTATACAAAGTCCAGGTGCCTGAGAATAACCGGTACGGAATTCAATAAATACAACCATGTAAAAAGATATCTGGCCGATGGTAAGCCGGTGGTTTTAAACATAAACCATGAAGGGTTCGGTATATATGATCACTATGTAATCGTGGAAAGGGCGAGAATAAAACAGGAAAAAATTAACGGTAAATGGCGTGATCGTGATGTGGAGTATTATGTCAATTTCGGCTGGGGTGAGGATGAGCCGGGCCAGGATAAGACAAAGTGGATTTCAGTGCGGCAAAGGGGCAGGAATACGGGAAATGTATATACCTCCGGTGCGGCATTTCTTATTGATATAAGCGCGGTGCCGCTGCCGGAAGCTGCGGATGCCAATGAAGCCGCCTGCAAGGACTGGTGTAGAAGCGCACAAGGCAGGCAGCAGGGGTGCAGGATGTGTTCGCACCTGGCAGGCTGCGGCCCCGGGTACAGGCCGGTTCGGAGTTGGAAAAAAGCGGCTAAAAACTGGTATGCCTGTGCCAAAAAGGGGACAAAGCGATCTGATGCCTCTGAAGAAAATCGAACAGCCTGCGAAAACTGGTGCAGACAACACCGTTCGGATAAGGGGTGTCTCAAGTGTGATACCAGAAAAGACTGCGGACCGGATTACAGAAACCTGAAAACCTGGAAGGGTTACGGAACAAACTGGCACGCCTGCAGAAAAAAGGGCCAGAGTCATCGGCAGCAGGAGTCCGGCCGGCATCATCAGAAATGCCAGCAATGGTGTGATGCCAATAAACCCGATTGTGTATACTGTTCAAAGTCAGCCGGCTGTGGGTCAGGTTTTCAGAGCCTGAAGACCTGGAAGGGCTATGGTGTAAACTGGCATGCCTGCGGGAAAAATCGCTATGGAAGAAATTCTGAAAAGAATGAGGAGGCTTGCATAAAATGGTGTAAGGCGCATAGGCCACCCTGTAAAAAGTGCTTGTCAAAAAAAGGGTGCGGCAAGGGATTTACTTCCATGAAAACCTTTGGCGGCAAGGGCGAAAACTGGTTTGCCTGCAGGCCTGCGAGCTCTCAGTCCAACAGGGATGCGTGCGAAATATGGTGCAATCAGCATAAACCGCAATGTCATCATTGTTCTTCAAAATCCGGCTGCGGCCGACATTATAAAAAAATTGAAAGCTTTAGAGGGCGGGGTAAAAACTGGTTTGCCTGTGAAAAAAGATAACCGGTCTTTCCCGTTATTGGTGTTGTGTCATGGTGTAATGGTTGGGCAGCAACCAATTGATTTTTCATGGAGGAAAGACCGGAATCAATTCCCTTGAAATGTTGCATCACCCTGCCGAGTTGCCGGACCTGGAAGTTGCGGATGATTTCAGAATCCGTAACCAGGTTGAGGCAGCTTCTTCTCTAAAGAAAAGAATCAAACAGGTCCTGGAGGAATAACCATGAGTGCCCGTCTCTTTGCTGACGATGTATTATTTTTTCAGCGTCTGCTGAAAAGCGAAGGTCTGTATACCAAGGAACTGGATGGGATATGGGGACCTTACACCGAAAAGGCCGCCAATGATTTTGAAGCGTTATCGGATCTGCTGCGGGCAGAAATCATGGCGTTTGATTTCCGGACCGAGAAAAATATAAGAACACTTGCCCTTTCCGCCCAAAAACAGGCAAGAATATTTATGAAAAAAGTTCTGGCCGCCGGAATCAAGGCAAAAATTATTTCCGGATCCAGAACCTATGCCGAGCAGAACAGACTGTTTCGGCAGGGCAGGTATGGTAATCCCGGTCCTGTAATCACCCATGCGCGGGGAGGGAGGAGTAATCATAATTTCGGGATCGCCTGGGATATAGGAATCTTTACCGAGACAGGGGGCTACATCACCGAGGGTGCAGCCTATGACAAAGCAGCAGAGGCAGGAATGTCTGAAGCCCTTGAATGGGGAGGAGACTGGTCGGGCTTTGTGGATAAGCCGCATTACCAGCTGCAACTCGGGATAACGCTGGCAATGCTTCGGGCTAAATTTGAAAATGGGGACAGCGTGACGATGCTGGCGTAAGTCATATGTAACCAGCATGGCTGGACCAGGTTTTCAAAGCCCGGCCAAAATAAACATGAAAATGGCCCGGAACGGTATCCCTTCACGGGCGATTTTCGGATAAAAAAAACGGAGCTTGCAGGAGGTCGCGTTACCTGGTATAGATTTTTCGTTTATTTTATTACCTAAATCCTGCAGTTGTTCGTACACCGAGAACGTTGAGACGGGTGCAGATACAAGGAGGCAAGCGAATTTCGGCACAGGTGTACTGTTGGTACATTGAGCACGAAATTCGTGAAGCCGACACAGTAGATGTGCCTGAATCGACGTTCGAATGCCGGATAGTGATGCGGCTTGACCGCATGACGACTGCAGGATTTAGGTATTATTTCAAATGGAGAAACGAGCAATGCATTACTTTATCTGACAGTGACGGTGCAAACCGTCCAGCCTGGTCCAGGCTGGTTTTCATAATGTCGGGTGTTTCTCCGCCATGTCCTTACTGATGTAATTTTCCCTCTCACTCAGGATTCCGGTTGAATATCCCGCCTTGATACGGGATCCGGAACAATAAAGCCTACCGCAAAGTACAGCGTATCCCTGCCTGTCCCGGCTCTATTTTCCTCCCCATTCCGTAGCATTGAAAACACGTTGACCGATATTGAATGACTCTGCTCTTCTCCCGGGATGAATCTCAATTATGGAGAAAAGGAGCACGACATGAATAGTGAAAATTTTGAAATCAAAGCATACCCGGAAATGTGGGAAAGCCTTGATATGGATGTGGAGCGGTTTGACACAATGCGCCTCATGCTGGGTGAACTCTTTGCCGGGACATTTCTGACACAGAAAAACCGTCCTGACGGCATAGCATATTTTGACAATATGATTGCAGAAATTCATGGAGGCCGCATCCGGGAACTGCTGAACGCGAAAAAAGAGGGCAGGCCGGTGATCGGGACCTTTTGCGCTTATATCCCGGAAGAGATCGTCCTGGCTGCCGACGGAATCTGTGTTGGTCTCTGTGGTGGTTCACAGGGTTCCGTGCCTGATGCTGAAAAAACATTGCCCCGTAATATCTGCCCGATGGTAAAATCGGCCTTTGGCTTTAAAGCCGGCAGGATCTGCCCTTATTTCCAGGCCGCTGACTTTGTCTACGGCGAAACCACCTGTGATGCCAAGAAAAAGACCTGGGAGATTCTTGATGACATGATACCGACCTATGTTATGGAGATTCCGCAGACGAAAAAGCCAGGCGCGGTAAAGATGTGGACTTCCGAGGTGAAGGATTTTAAAGCCAAAGTGGAGTCTGTTGCCGGGAGCGAAATCTCCCTTGTCAAACTGGAAGATGCCATCAAGGTAATGAACAACAAACGCAGGGCGCTGCAGAGACTCAACAGACTTCGCCATGCCAACCCAACCCCCATATCGGGCAAGGACGTTCTTCTTGTCGAACAGATCGCCTTTTATGACGAACCCGTGCGTTTTACTGCACAGGTCAACGCCCTTTGTGATGAAATAGAGCAACGGATAGCCGATGGCGTCACAGTGCAGCCCGGGGGCGCGGCAAGGGTAATGATCGCCGGGGTGCCTATGGCTCTTCCGAACTGGAAACTCCACAACCTGGTGGAAGGGGCCGGAGCCGTCATCGTCAATGAAGAGAGCTGTATCGGCACACGCTATTACAAAGACCTGATGCAGGAGGACAGCGGAGATATGGAGTCAATCCTCAGGGAGCTGACAAAACGTTACATGCAGATTGACTGTTCATGTTTTACCCCAAACGATGACCGTATTGACCAGGTGCTGCAGGAGTATAAAGAATCCGGAGCAGACGGGATCATTCACTATTCACTGCAGTTCTGCCATACCTATAATGTTGAAGAGGTGAAAATCCGCAGGGCCTGTGCAAAGGAAGGGATACCCTACATGTTTATTGAATCGGATTATTCCCCCGAAGATATCGGCCAATTACAGACCAGGGTAGAGGCCTTTCTTGAACAGATAACCGAGTAGGATGGAGGGACCGTAACTGATCAGGGGCACCGCACGGAGTCTCGTTGCACTCGCTTACCTCTTCGCGCGGTCGCGACTGTACGCATAGAGGGGCTATAGCGGCCAGCCGCGCCTGCACGAA
>JANTGH010000060.1 GCA_024763055.1 Desulfobulbaceae bacterium | reverse complement strand
ATCTGAATGCATTGAATTTATCGGAAGCAGATTTGCTTGGTTAGATTGATGGCGAAAAAAGATCAGATAGGTTGTGGTGGGGGTGGGGAACGTACGACAACAGCCCAAAGTCGGCGCATTATAGATAAACCATCATGCCCGCAGGAGCGGGCACAACCAGATAAACGCAGACTTCGACAATGAAAACAGGAATCTCCAGAATGTTACACCACGCATGCTGCGTGGTGTAACGAGAGTGAGACAGGCCACCTGGCGAGGATAAAACAGTGATCACCATCGCCGCAGGCGCAAATGGATTATTGCGACCTTTCAGGGTAGATAACACCCAGTATTTTCATATAAACCAGCATGGCTGGACCAGGTAAGCGGAACGTAGTGAAGGCTCCGGATTGGCTGGCCACAACAATGACACCGCTTCGCTGTTATGAAAACCCCTTGCTCCGGCATGGGCAGGCCCTGCCTCAAGGTATTTTCGGATAAAAGATTAAGGCCGGCGACAAATTCAAACAGTTTCAAGGCATCCTTAAGAGCATTTTTTTACCATGCCGATCCCGTCTCTTCCGGGCGACATTTGATGTTGAATTTTTTCATTCGATAACGCAGGGTGTTACGACTGATGCCGAGTCTTCTTGCTGATTCCGACTGGTTCCAGCCAGCCTGCTTTAACGTGCTAACGATAAGTTGTTTTTCCTGTTCAGGAAGAGCAAGGGAGCCCGTGTTTTTTTCATTTTTCGTATCCTTTTGTGCCTGTATCTTTTCGGGCAGCATCTGTGTCGTTATCGTGCCGTTTGTACAGGTCAGGACAATACGCTCCAGGACATTACGCAGCTCACGTACATTACCAGGCCACGGGTACCTGTGGAGTAATTTCAAGGCTTCCGCGGAAACAGCAAGCGCCCCTTTTTTCTGTTCCCGGCAAAACATTTCAAGGTAATAATCGATAAGCTCTATGAGATCTTTTCCCCGGCTTCTCAGCGGCGGCAGAGGGAAATGAAAGGTGTTCAACCGATAATAGAGATCACCGCGGAACATTCCGTTTTGCACCATTTTGTCCAGATTGCGGTTGGTGGCGGCAATAATTTTTACGTCCACCGTTTGCACCTTAGCCCCGCCGACCGGCCGGATTGTTTTTTCTTCCACGGCATGTAGAAGCTTGGGCTGCAGTTCCAGGGGAAGATCACCGATTTCATCAAGAAACAGGGTGCCGCCATCAGCCTGACTGAAGGCACCTTTACGGTCACAGATTGCCCCGGTAAACGCGCCCCGGCAGTGCCCGAACAGTTCACTTTCCAGCAGGTCACGTGGTATAGCCGCGCAGTTGACCCTGATAAAAGGGCTGTCGGCCTGTTCGGAATATGCATGAATGGCCTTGGCGACCAATTCTTTACCGGTTCCGGATTCGCCGGTAATTAAGACAGACATTCTCGTGTTGCCGACCAGGACGATGTCCTCGTATACCTTTTTCATAACAGGCGAGGAGCCTATCATTTGCTCCGTCTTCAATTCGCAAATCTGCGACACGCCTGGTGTGTTTTCGGTATCAGCTATGGCCCGGCTTACTACATCAATGAGGTGATCGTTGTCTATGGGCTTGGTCAGATAATCAAAGGCCCCGTGTTTCATGGCCGTTACCGCACTTTTAACGGTGCCGAAGGCTGTCAGTATAATGAGCGGCACCTGCTGAAACCCGCGATTACGAAAATCCAGTACCTCAAGGCCGTCGGCCCTGGGCATCTTTAAGTCCGTCAGCACTACATCCGGCCGCATAATCTGCCACAACACCATACCTTCCATACCATCACCAGCGGTCTTGACACTATAGCCCTGCTCTACCAAGACAAGTTCAAGCAGATCACGCATTCGTTCTTCATCTTCTATGATCAGTATCTGTTTTTCCATAACTTGTGTCCGGTTGTGTTGATAGGGCTACCGGCCCAGGTTGTCTGTGTCGGCCAATGGTTACCAGAGGGCGTAACGGCAGGTGGAGGATGATAGACGCCCCATCATCAGGGTTGTTGACAAGGGTAATGCTGCCGTTATGTGCCCGAACAATCTGTCGGCAGACGGGTAATCCAAGACCAACCCCCTTTTTTTTGGTAGTGAAAAATTTTTTAAAAATCAGTTTAAGGTCATCTTCGGCAACACCTGGTCCAGTGTCGGTCAAAATAATTTCCACACGTTCATTTTCGAGTTCACGCACGGAAATGGAGATTGTACCTCCTTTGGGCATGACTTCCTCACTGTTGGATAAGCAGTTGAGTAATACCTGTCTGAGTTGTTTGAAATCAGCATACAAAATCGGCAAATGTCCAGGAAAAGAAAGCTCAATTTTCACTCTTTTGTTATGGTCGCAGCTCTGTCGCCATTGAGTGACAAATTCGGTTATCTCTTTTTTTAAATCAACCTTGCGGAATCGGGGTGGTTTATGGCGGGCGAGTCCAAGTAGATTGGTTATAACAAGATTCAGGTTGTCAACCTCGTCAATGATATACCGCAAAAGTTTCCGCCGTATTGCCTGCTCACGCTTGCCCTCCACCAGGAACTGGGCGGAACTGCGAATAATACCCAGAGGGTTTTTTAATTCATGAGCGAGAATTGCCGTCATTTCACCAAGTGCGGCCATTTTTTCTGCCTGCACTAATTTATTATAGAGAAGTTGCAGCTGATCTTTACTCTCGGACAGGGTTTCATAATTCAGTGCGTTTTCAATCGCAATAGTGACCTGGTTTGCCAGTGTACTGAATACCTGGACATCTCGGTTGCTGTATTGGCTGCCGTCTTTTTTGGGACCGAGCAGCAGCATGCCGACGAATTGAGAACCTCCTTGCAATCCATAGACCAGAGAAAAACCGGATTTTTCAATTTCCATCAGTTCATCAGACAATGCCGGATCATCAGTAATTGTATTGCAGAATAAATAATGTTGTCCGTCCGACAGCAGACTGATAAGCCTGCTTTCCGACCAGAGATGAGAGCCGATCCGTAGGTTTTCGGGGTAGAGTCGACTGCGTTTTTCATCCATGATCATCAGTCCAATACCGGTGATATGCAGCTGTTTTGGTAATTCGGAAATAAGCACCTTTATGAGATCGGGCAGATGCAGCGAGGAAGAAATTCTACCGCTGAAATCACAGAGCAGGGTTCGGTAGTCCGGTCGACTTCTGAAAATGTACTGATCTACCGCGCTTTGTATGAAGTGTCGTAGCGGATAGAACAGCAGGGCAACCGTAAGCAGAAAATAGAAAAATGCAGCAGAGAGGTTTGGACTGCCGGGGGAAAGTTGTTCAAATACCGTGAGCAGGCCGGCATACAGACCGAAAATAATTCCCAGGAGTATTGTATAGGTAATGCTTTGCTTGAGCAGATATTCTTTGTCTGTCTGTGGAAAGAGGGTAATGCCGAAAAATACGGCAAGAAGGACAATACCGGATAGCCACAGCGTAATTTTACCGGGTATCGGGGAATGCTTGAGGACGAGTAGAGGGAGTAGATATAGAAAGATAAAAATCAAAACACCGAACCAGAGACTTATTAAAAGCAGCCTGGGCCGATCTCTGTTATGTGCCGGTGACAGTTGTGACATATCAATGGCGACTGGAGTATTAGATATTTTGATTATAAATTATTTATATCATATTTTTTTAAAGAATCCAAGTGGATCCGTTATTTTCTTCTCATAGGTAGGCCTGTTGGCAGGAATAAATATAAATAAACAGTAAGGAATGATTCGGATTTTGATTGAAAGGCTGACGGGTAAATACGAATCAAAATTGAGCCGTCGCTGCTTAGAGTAGTAAGGTTGAGATACCTGCACCGATCAGGACGACCCAGAGGATGTTGACTTTATACAGGAGGGCCGTAAAGGCGGCGCCGGTAATCAGCAGGGATATCGGTGTCCAGTGGACAGCGAGTGCAAAGCGGATACTTACAGCTAACAACAGGCCGACAAAGGAGACCAGTACTCCGCGCAGGGCCCTCTGCAGTGCGGCACTGTGCTGTAAGCGGTCGAAATAGGGAACAATGAGAAGCAGAAGAAACAGGGACGGGGTAAAAATGGAGACGGTGCCGACGATGGCGCCGGGAATTCCGGCGAGCAGGTAACCGACAAAGGTGGCTGTAATAACGATGGGACCGGGAGTAACCTGGCCCAGGGCAATACCGTCCATTAATGTCTGATTGCTCATCCATTGATGAATCTCTACAACTTCATGGAAGAGCAGGGGGACAGAGGCAAAACCACCGCCAAAAGCAAAAAGATCAATTTTCAGCATCAGGACTGAGAGGGAAAAGAGATCCCGACGCATAAAAAAGAGCATAATCAGGGCAATGCCGGTCAGTAAAGCGATGTACAGGGCCGGCCGAATCATCTGCCAGGGAGTTTGTATCTTCGCTGTGCCTATCGTATTTTTACGTTCAAGATATAACTGTTTATAGAGCAAAAGGCCCAGAACGGCGGAAGAGAGAATGGCGATGATCGGATTGCCGCCCAGGGCGAGAAAAACGGTGACAGCCAGGCTGAGAAGTATGTCCCGCCGGTTTTTGATATAGCGGCGGCCAAAGCTGATGGTAGCGTTGGCGATAAGGGCAACAACAACAACCTGCAGTCCTGTGAACAGGGCGATGACCCTGGGTAGATCATGGGCCCGGGCATACATGACTGAAAGTGCAAGCATCAGGACAAAGGCCGGCAGGCTAAACCCTCCATAGGCGGCAATTGCTCCTCGTGCCCCACCTGCCCGCAGGCCGGTATAGGCGGCAACCTGCATCGCCGTTGCGCCCGGAATGGTCTGGCAGAGAGCAACGCCTTTCTTAAATGAGTTGTCCGATAACCATCCCTTGTTCCGCACTGTAAGCGTGCGAATGTAGGCGACCATGGCCGGACCACCGAAAGCGGTCAGTCCCAGGCGCAGAAAAGCGACAAATATTTGTAGAGCCGTGACCGTAGATTTTTTATTTACTTCCGTGATTGCTTTATCCTCTGTTGTAAGAATGCTTAAAGCTTCGCCCAGATGCCCTTGTGTCGTTTATAGGCATAGCGTTCATATCGCAGCCAGTCTTCGCAGGATGGGACCGTACACTGTTTTCTATTGACCAGACCGTAGCCGGATCGAACAATAAAAGCATTCAGGCTTTGCCCGTTCATGAACACCTGGGCCACGGTCCTTCCCTGTTCATCCCTGGTCATCGGATTGATTTTGGCTGTCTTTGCTTTGGCCTTTGCCCGGGTGAATGCCCGGGCCTTTTGGCCAGGACCTGTTTGCGTTTCCGGGCAGTCAATGCCATAAAGTTTTACGGTTCGGGATTGATCTTTCCAGGAGACAACAATAGTGTCCCCGCTGAGGACCTTAAGGACCTTGCCGTTCCAGGCGCGGGCTGGACAAGAGAACAATAAAAGCATGCATATGCCGAGAACGGGTATATATCTCATTGGTAGCGTAGACATAGGCAGGAGCCGAGTTCTGGAAAACATCTATTGCTGCTCATTGTAATATTTACCGAATTGTTGATCCATGATGGTGACATGCTCACGAATCCAATCGGTCAATTCTCCCTGCAGGGTGTTGATAATTGTCCCGGTCATGCCATTTTTTGTGAAATCATCACGAATTTCGGCAAAGCGGGCGGTAAAGGACCTGTGGGCTTCCTGTTGTTCCACCAGCCCGGGATATTCCGTCGCAGCCATGTGTTTTTCTTCCAGAGTAAAATGTCGAACCGCGTATTTTCCAAGACGGGTAAGCATGGCATCAAGCTCTTCCGGCCGAATTCCTGTCTGCAGTCCGGCCTCAAGTTCATCGTTTATATGAAAAAGTTGTTTATGCTGAGCATCAATTACTGCAATCCCCAGGGCATATTTTTTGTTCCACTTCATAATGGTTCCGATTTTTTTTAAAGTGTATCTGAAATCAATTTCTCATTTTTTCTCTTTTTATTGTGCCACCTTTGCCGAGGTAAAGTAAACTGAGAAAAATATCAATAGTCGGATTTTGGGAAATTGATACTGCGGCGAGAGGGTATGAACGCAAATTTGAGAATAAGGTAATGAATATGACGGTATCTCTTGCATTGGGTTCCATGACCATTTCATGGCTTTGTGGAGGTGATTTTGAATTGGATGGTGGAACCATGTACGGGGCCGTCCCTAAAATTCTCTGGCAGAAAAAATATCCTCCGGACGGGGAGAATTATATACGGATGCTTAATGCGCCGCTGTTGATACAGACCGGCAGGCATAATATCATCATTGATACAGGCCTTGGCAACAAGCTGAGCGAAAAGCAGAGGCAGATTTTCCGGGTATATCGTCAGTGGTCCATGGTGGCCGATCTCGCCCGAAAAGGTATATCCCGGGAGGATATCGATGTCGTTATCCTGACCCATTGTGATTTTGATCATGCGGGCGGGGTGGTCATGGCTGATGGTGTCGGTGGACGATCTTTAACATTTCCCAGGGCAAAACATATCATTCAACGATATGAATGGGAGGATGTAAGTTCCCCTAATATACGTTCTATTCATACATATTGGCCGGAAAACTTCCTCGGCCTTGCAGAAAGCGGACTGTTGGAACTTGTGGACGGAGACGCGGAGATTCTACCCGGCATAACGGTTCGGTTGACCGGTGGCCACACCCGGGGACATCAGCTCGTGGAGATGAAGGGGACCGAGGGTTGCGCCGTTCATCTCGGCGACCTTTTTCCCACCCATACCCATGATAATCCCCTGTGGATCATGGCCTATGACAACTTTCCCCTTGAGGTCGTGGAGTTGAAGCAGCGGCTGTTGCCGGAGTATCGGCAGAAGAATTGCTGGTTTACCTTTTACCATGATATCTTCATGAAAGCCTGCCGGTTTGATGAACAGGGAAAGGTCGGCCAGACCCTGTCGTAACAGGTCTCCTGTCCTGCGGCTGTTGTGATTCATGTGAACTTTTCATCTTGACAGAAAATTACTTTTTCAATATAAGACCATATTAATCTTATATCTCTCTCTTCGAAACAACATTAGCTACTTCAAAGGAGTAAACCTATGATTGCCTTCTGGATTCAAAACGCAAGCCATGCTCAGTTGCAGGAACTCTGGTGGTTACTGTGTTCCGTGATCGGAGCCCTGTTTCTTTTTCTGACCTTTGTCCAGGGCGGACAGACACTGCTCTGGCAGGTAGCTGAGACGGAGACGGAAAAGGATCTTATAATTAACTCTCTCGGTAGAAAATGGGAGATGACCTTCACCACCCTGGTTCTCTTCGGCGGTGCCCTGTTTGCGGCTTTTCCTAAATTTTACGCAACATCATTCGGCGGCGCTTACTGGGTGTGGATTTTGATCCTTTTTACCTTTATAATCCAAGCGGTCAGCTATGAATACCGGAAAAAACCAAGAAATATTCTTGGGGCCAGGATCTATGAAACGTTTTTGCTTGTTAACGGTGTGGTGGGTATCCTGCTTATCGGTGCAGCGGTTGGGACGTTTTTTACCGGTTCAAATTTTATCCTGAGCAGCTATAACCTTGTCACCTGGACCAGCTCCCTGCGTGGACTTGAGGCCGCCTTTTCCCTGTTTAATCTTTCGGTGGGTTTGTTTCTTGTGTTTAATGCCCGTGCCCTTGGGGCAATGTATCTGCTGAATAATATCGATTTTTCCGAAAATGGTGGCCTGGAAGAAAGGCTGCGGGCGGCAACATATAAAAATTTCCTGTACAGTCTTCCGTTTCTCGGCTGGTTCGTTGTTCAGGTCATTCCCATGGATGGGTATGGTATAGGCGAAAATGGAGAAATTATCAGGGTAACCTTTAAGTATTTCCTCAATTTGATTCAAGTGCCGGGCCTTTTCTTTGCCCTCGTCATCGGTCTGGTTCTTGTTGTGACCGGTGCCATGCTCACGGCGAAAACTGAGGCGAAATGCGGTATCTGGTCGTCGGGATTAGGGACAGTGCTCCTTGGTCTGGCAATTTTCGGAATGGCAGGCTTTAATAATACGGCGTTTTATCCTTCAAAGGTAGACCTGCAGTCCAGTTTGACCATTTATACTGCTTCCAGCAGTATGTACACCCTTCAGGTCATGACCTGGGTCGCATTGCTCATACCCGTGGTGCTTGCCTATGTGGTCTATGTCTGGTGGTCAATGGATCGGAAAAAAATGAGTGTTGCGGAAGTAAGCGGTGTCGGAGGCTCATATTGACAATGTTTGTAAGTTCCGGCTTTGTTCTTTTCAGGCCTTGGATTGGTAACAGATTTTTATTGTATAAGTCTACTTTAACTTGAGGATTATTACGGATATAAATTATTTTATATCTCACTTATTATTATGCGATTGACGCGGGCCGCGGAATATGCCATTCGATGCATGGTTTATCTTTCCAAGCAGGGTACAGGCATCCTGACCAGTAGACAGGAAATAGCCGAGCGTGCAGATATCCCTACCCATTTTTTAGCGAAAATTGCTCAGGATCTTGCCAGGGCCGGGTTCATCGAAATCAAGCAGGGAGCACGGGGAGGTTTTATTCTGTTAAAGCCGCCGGAAATGATTTCTCTGCTTGAGGTTGTTGAAACCATGATCGGTGAAATTTATTTAAACGACTGCGTGGCCCGTCCTTCTTCCTGCAAGATTGCCTATGAGTGTGCCGTCCATCGAGTCTGGATGAATGCCCGGGATCAGTTGCGTGAAACCCTTGCTCTCGTAGATTTTGCGCAGCTCGTGAAAGAAGAGTCTTGTCTTGCAGCTTTTCCAGCGGGGGAGTTTACCTCAACCGATTCACTGGAAACAGATATTCATAATAATAGCAACAAATTGCAATAGGCGATTGTCATGGAACCTGTGTTGGAGAAAACATCACATCCCTCCATCTTCATCCGGGTATTTCGATTTTACGTCGACGGCTTTCGACGAATGACCGTCGGCAGGACCTTATGGAAAGTTATCATTGTTAAACTGATTATCATGTTTGCTGTTTTAAAATTATTTTTTTTCCAGGATTTTCTTGGAACAAAATTTACGACCGATGAACAACGGGCCGATTATGTGTTGGAACAGATCACCGCACCGATTCAGGCTCAATCAGCTTTAAGCCAAGGAGGAAAACTATGATTGAAAATTTTGACCTGACCATGGTGAACTGGGCCAGGGCGCAGTTTGCCATGACGGCCATGTATCATTGGGTATTTGTTCCATTGACCTTAGGAATCACCTGGATCATAGCCTTTTATCACACCATCTATGTAAAGACGGGCAGTGAGGAATGGAAAAATCTGACTAAATTCTGGATGAAATTGTTTGGTATCAACTTTGCCATTGGTGTGGCCACAGGCATTATCATGGAGTTTGAGTTTGGTACCAACTGGTCCAACTATTCCTGGATGGTCGGCGATATTTTCGGTGCGCCGCTTGCTATAGAAGGCATTGCCGCCTTTTTTCTTGAGGCGACCTTTTTTGCGGTCATGTTTTTCGGCTGGAATCGTGTTTCCAAGGGCTTTCATCTGTTTTCCACCTGGATGGTCGCGGTCGGCTCCAACTTGTCGGCTGTCTGGATTCTTGTTGCCAATGGCTGGATGCAGCATCCGGTCGGCCAGGCCTTTAATCCGGATACCGCCCGTTTTGAAATGCAGAATTTTACTGATGTGGTTTTCAACCCGGTGGCTGTTTCCAAATTCACCCATACCACCAGTTCCGCCATGCTTTTTGCGGCCTTGTTTATTATTTCAATTTCATCCTTTTATCTGCTTAAAGGACGTCATGTGAAAATGGCCAAACGTTCCATCATCGTTGCCTCGGTTTTCGGGCTGCTGGCCTCGGGTTTTGTCGGATTTACCGGCGATGAGGCCGCCTATGAGAATGCCCGGCATCAGCCTATGAAGTTAGCGGCCTTTGAAGGGTTGTATCAAGGAGAAAAAAATGCCGGTTTGGTTGCGTTCGGCATGGTGAACTCAAAAAAACAAGTGGGTGATGATCAGGATGCCTTCCATTTTGAGATCCGCATCCCAGGTTTATTGACAATGCTGGCCAACCGCAAATTCGGAACCTTTGTCCCTGGAATAAATGATCTGGTGTACGGTAATGCCGAACAGGGAATAATGGGCGCTGCCGAGAAAATGGAAAAAGGCAAGGTGGCCATTACCCAGCTGGATGCCTATAAGAAATTTAAAAAGGCCGGTGATGAGGCTGCCGCCACTGCCGCTCTTTCCATTTTTGATGAAAATAAGGATTACCTCGGATATGGTTTTCTTACCAGACCTGAAGAGGCAGCGCCTCCGGTTGCCCTGTCGTTTAACGCCTTTCATATCATGGTGGTTCTCGGTACCGTTTTCCCTCTGGTTTTCCTGGCTTATCTCTATTTTTCCTACAAAGATACCCTTCTTGAGCAGAAGTGGCTGTTAGGCACCGGTACGATCATGTTTTTTCTTGGAATGGTGGCCCAGCAGGCTGGTTGGGTGGTTGCCGAGGTCGGCAGGCAGCCCTGGGCTATTCAGGACCTGCTGCCGGTAACGGTGGCGCGCTCCAATCTGACAGCCGGGACTGTGCAGACGACTTTTTTCATGTTCCTGGTCTTGTTTACCATCCTGCTAGTTGCAGAGATCAGCATTATGCTCAAACAGATCAGTCTTGGTCCTAAAGAGAGTTGAGGATATCTGGATAGATTGTATAACATCTGAAGTATGACGAACTCGTAAAAAGTCTGAGCAATTCTTAAAGATGGCTAAGTAAAAACACAGATATACAGGGAAGCGTAGACTCCGAGGAGTAGTGTTCCAGGGGGGGCTTAATTAGACATGTAGTATGCCTACGAATTGTCCCGGGACACACGACGCAGTAGATTGAAGTTTTTACGACGCCATCAAGTATTGGAGGTAACATTATGAATACATTTTTACTGTTGTCCTGGCTGGCCGTTATCGTTGTATCGTATCGAGCAGCCGTTATTTTTCTAAAAAAAACAGATCTTCTGTAGTTCACCTGTAAAGCTTTTCTCCCGGCAGCCGGTACCTCCTCCGTACCGGCTGCCTGTTTTTCTTCCTCTCCTCTTTGCTTATGGAGAAAAAAATGCCGAAAGTCCTGCTCCTTGGTTCCAACGTTAAGATTTACAACCTGCCGGTCAAAGAGGTCAGCCTGCTTGAAGAGGGTAATCTGCCTGCCTATGGCTATAATCCCGGTGACGATATTGAACTGCTTGCCGGTAAGGTTGCTGAAGTGGGTGGCCGCCTGGAAGAATGTCTGACCTGGCTGGCGTCCTATCTGACAACTTCTGAAATGTCACCGAGGATTCAATCACTTGCCTACGGCAGGGAAAAAAAAGTCTACCAGATTTTCAAAAAACGCGTTTTCCGTCAGCGTCGGGTTGAGGACAGGGGCCGGCAGGAACATGGCTGGTTTATGATCAATCAGATTTTACCTGCCGAAGGCCGTGGTTCGCACAAGGATCATTTTGTTGTGACGGAAGAGAGCCTCGAGACGTTAAGCAATAACAACGGTCTTGTCCTGATTGATGATTCGGGGGTACCGCCGCAGGTCTGTGATGATATTGTTGATTTGAATCCCGGGCTCTGGTGTGTTGCCATGGGGATCTCCGTGGCCCACTGGGAGAAATGGGCTGTAAAGCTTGGTGATCGCTTCACTCTGTTCTGTCGTCTTTCCGATCTGGAAACCACCCGCATGGAGATGGACAGTTCTGTCAACTGGGAGACTATCGTTGCCATGTGCCTGAGGGCTTTACGGACTCCGGAGGTCGGACTCTGGGACAGCGACAATAACAGGTTTTTTTGCCATATTGTTGTCGAGATGTTTCCACACGGCATTTTGTATGCAGGGCCGGAGGGAGTATTCTTTCGTTATAAAAAGGGGTGTCTGCCGGAAAAAAGCTCCCCTCGGCAGCGTGGCTCCGTGCCCTGTTATGACACCATGGTCACCTCTATGCTGACCATGGATGCCTTGCGTTTTAACGGGTTTACCTTCTCCCGCAACTGTTTCTATGATTTGTCCAAACGGGTGCTTTTGAACTGGGGAGTTCTTTCGCAAAACGGCTATGCCTTTGATGAGGGGCTGGAGTTTCCGGACTTGGATTTTGCTTCCACATATCCTGATGGTGCCCCCTGTTCATTTTTGGAAAACAATGCGGATCCAACCTTTGTCGAGCTTCCTGCTTTTTCTGCGGATTTTGACTCTACCCTTGAACTGGTTGCCAGTCAGATCTGGAATGAGAGCAAAAAGAAGGCATTGCGTTCATTTTTTCACACCCCGTTTCTACCCCGGCAAAGTGTGAAGAATGGCATGGGGTATGATTATCTTGATATCATCGTTTCGGTCCTGCATTACCTCAAGGAAGAGGTCAACCGGGGAACCGGTTTCAATACCCTGCCCATTTTTCAGCTTGGCCATCTCCGAACCACGGACCCGGCGGAGATTGATCCGGTAATTACGCTGCATAACGTGATGGATTCCTATGTTTCCAAATCAAGTGTGCTTCGTCCTCTGTGCATCGGTGTATTCGGCCCGCCCGGTTCAGGAAAATCTTTTGCCGTCAAGCAGGTGGCCGATGTTATTTCCAGAAATTATGAAGGTAATCCCTTTGATTTTTTTGAATTTAACCTGACCCAGTTTGCCAGTCCCGACGAAATTAATTCAGCCATAGACCCCATTCGTGCTTCGGTAGCCCAGGGCAAGGTACCCATTGCCTTCTGGGATGAATTCGACTGTCGCTATGATGGAAACGAGTTTGGTTATCTGCGGTATTTTCTACCCTCCATGCAGGATGGAGTTACGTATGTTCATGGTATTCCCTACCATATAGGGCGGGCTGTTTTTGTTTTTGCCGGCGGCGTCAAGGCCAGTTATACGGACATGGAAAAACTGCTGCAGCCTGCAGATACAAGGGAGCTTGAGGTGGCCAAGACCCTGAAGATACCTGATTTTATGAGTCGTCTTCGGGTGGTGCTTGATATCGATGGCATCGAAGTGGCCGAGCATCTGCTTCGGGATTCGGCCTGCGAAGATGAACTGGAAGAACTCAGGCGTATTCTTCTGAAGCGTGCCTTTATCATTGCCCATCAGATGCAGACCCATTGGAAGACTGCGGCTCGTAAGACCTCCGGCCTGCTCTTACGTCTGCTGCTGGCCGAGTATAAATTCGGGGCCCGCTCTATTGAGGCGGTCATTGAGGCCAGTCGAGCGGCCGACCGGCTTGTCTATGGTCTACCCGAACTTATTGCGCCTTCAGCCGCCCGTATACATGCCCGCTGGCGGGTTGATCTTGAGCGAAGGATAGATCAGGTCAGAAAGAGAAAAGGGTTGCGGGCCGTCTGGTAACAGGTCGCCTTGAGTGGTGGTTTTAAGCCTCTTAAGGATTCCCTATCCTTTTGGTTTTTTTAGCGTCTTTCGAATATATTCCACCATTTTGTTCATAGGGGTTGGCTTTTGAAGCATGGCGGAAATGTTGAGTTTGACAAACTCCTGTGCTGAAATGTTTTCACTGTATCCGGTAGCGAGAATGATCGGGATGTCCGGACGGATTTTTCTGATTTTTTGAATAAGTTCCGTGCCGGTCATTCGCGGCATGTTTTGATCAGTGACCACCAGGTCCCATTTTGCCGGTTCGGCGGCAAAATTTTTCCACGCCTCTTCTCCGTTTTTGCACGTTGTCAACTGATAGCCATATTTTTCCAGATAGGTCTGGACAAGCTCTCGAATTGCCTGTTCATCATCGGCAAAAAGGATAGATGCCTTGTTCCCACCCGGTTTTGCCGCGGGGTTAATGGTCTTTTTGTCTGTAGAGGGAGTAACGGCGGCAGTCCCGGCTACTGGAAAATAAATGCTAAAGCGTGTTCCCTGCCGGGGTTTTGAATCAACTTTGATTTTTGCCTTGTGACTTTGCAGTATACCATGCACCACGGCAAGTCCCAATCCCGAGCCTTTGCCGTACCCTCTGGTCGTAAAATAAGGGTCAAAAATTTTTTTGATAACTTTGGTTGAAATGCCATGTCCCGTGTCCTTGACAACAAGATGAACATAGTTCCCGGGCTGCATTACGGGCCGTCCATGGGCATCATTTTTCAGCTTACACGTTACATCACGAAGACTGACGTTCAAGGTACCGCCATTTTTTTTCATGGCCTGGAGGCTGTTGGTACAGAGATTGATAATCAGCTGGTGAATCTGGGTTGGATTGGCCTGAACCAAGTTCGTGGAGGTAATGTCTTCCATCAACTTGATCCCGGGTGGTATAGATGCTCGCAGCATCTGTACTGCTTCCCTGACGATCAGCGAGATCTGTACCGCCTGCTTGGCCTGATCTTCCTGACGACTGAAGGTGAGGATCTGGCGAACCAGCTCACTGGCGCGTCGTGATGCTGTCAGCACTTGATGCAGCGCGTCGGCGACCGGCGAGGATTTCTTCACCTTTATCAATGCCAGATCGGTATATCCCATGATCGCGGTTAAAATATTGTTAAAATCGTGGGCAATACCTCCTGCCAGAGTACCTATAGCTTCCATTTTCTGGCTTTGACGCAGCTCTTCTTCGAGTCGTTTTTGTTGGGTCAGGTCTCGAAGCGAGAAGTGGAGGATTTTTCCGGCGCCGGTCTGGATACAGTGAATGTTTGCCTCTGTAAGTCGGACAGTACCGTCCCGGGAACGGGCGTACCATTCACAGGTAACGGTTTTTCCGGAAAATGCCTTTTCTTTTATCTGTCTGATTTTTTGCAGCGTAGGAACGCCATCGGGCTGGATCTCCGGTGTAAATGAGTCGGCAGGAGCTCCTATGAGTTGCCTTTTGGTCGTGTAGCCCAGCAGGGCAAGACCCGCTTGATTGCTGTCAATGTAATGCCAGTTTTTAAAGAGAAAATGTGCGTCGTGCGATGATTCAAAAAGAGCTTGATAAAGGCGTTCCTTTTCCCGGAGTTTTTTTTCCGCTCTGTTGAGTGCGGTTAAGTCAATTCCGACGCAGAGCAGTTCAAGAAAAGAGCCATTCTCGTCGACAATGGCCTTATTGCTCCATTTTAACAGGACACGGCTTCCATTCTTGCAAAGGTTTTCAGTTGTATTGCTTTGATATTTTTCAGGATCCTGAAGGATCCTCTTAATCATGGCTTCAAGGTCCTTTCCTTTCGTATCGGTTTTTGGCAGAATTGTCCCCACGATAGAGTGCCCGATTATTTCATTTGCGGTAAAACCAAAAAAATCAAGCCCGTAGCGATTCATAAAGATGATCTTCGCCTCTTTATCAAGTCGAAGGATAATGGAGTTGGTGCTTTGGACCAGTTCCTGGTACAACCGTTCCTGTCGATACAGGCGGCTGATTTTTTTTCGTAGGGTTTCGTTGACCGAGGAGAGGGTATCGGCAAGGAGCGCGATGTCGTTTTTCTGAAGAGTTGCTACGCCGTCAAGCCCTTTTACCCGTACATCTTTATCCTGTTTTGTCTCGGTCAACGGACGGAGCAGTTTGAACACCAGCAGTATCAGCAGGGAAACGACCAGAATGAGAGCCAGCACAAGCAGAATTGCCAGGATATTAAGCAGGGATATGGTCATGGCATGACCGGCTTGATCGAGGATAACATCGAAAAGGATGGACGGAATCGCTCTATTGACAGCGGAGAAAGACGGCCTGCAGCATTACCGGATAGGAAAAGTGGGCATTTTTATTGCCCCATTCTCCAAGGCCGATATTGACAAACCCGCCCTGTTTATCCCAGGCATCGTAGCTGTATTTCCAGCCGCACCACTGTTCGTTGCATCGGTATTCCTTACGCGGTCCGTAATAGGCAAAGGTGAAGCCTTCATCATCCTGCATCCGGCGGCTCTGGCCGATGAGAACCATATTCGCACCATGGGCCCGGGCTTCCTGGTCGAGTTTTTCACGCATTATCGCACCAGTGACTCCTGCCGGCATACTGACCAGCAATTCGGCAAAGACACGGCAATCTGCTTCTGCCTGTACGGCCTGAAAGATGTAGTTTACCTTTGTTGTCGGTGGATAGACAGGGCCGTGAAAAGCGTTGGGATCAATATCTTTACCACCGCAGCCGTAAAGGAGAAAGAGGACGAAAAGTGAGATGAGAATCGCAAAGTTGGGTCTGTTCATAGTTTTTTCCTGTGGATTGTTTCTTTACAGCTTTTTTGAGGGGAAATGAGTACGTTCCCAGTCTCTTGCCTGGAGCATGCAGAATAATGTAATGATGCGAAGACACCCCTCAACGAACTCTGTAAAAAAACAGGACAGCGATGAGATTGCAAGGAGAAAAACAGAAGACCATGGCTGCCGACCTGCTCTTATTGCTTACGGCCCTGATCTGGGGCTTTGGTTTTGTCGCCCAGCGGGCCGGCATGGAGTATATCGGCCCGTATACCTTTAACGGAATTCGTTTTCTTCTTGGTGGTTTTTGTCTTCTGCCGTTGGCCTTGCGCTCTGACAGGAGTGTTTCTCCGGAGATCCCCGCAACGATAGCACCGCTGAAGGCCGGGTTTTACGCAGGTCTGGTTTTGTTTTGCGGCGCAAGCCTGCAGCAAGTCGGCCTGTTATACACCAGTGCCGGTAAGGCAGGATTTATTACCGGTCTGTATGTAATTTTTGTTCCTATTTTCGGTTTGTTCTTCGGGAAACAGACCGGTGCCGGTACCTGGGGCGGGGCATTTCTTGCAACGGCAGGTATGTACTTTCTTAGTGTGAAGGCCGATTTTTCCATTGGCACGGGGGATATGCTGGTTCTGATCGGCGCCGTGTTCTGGGCACTCCATGTGTTGCTGCTCAGCTATCTTGCTCCCCGCACCCATCCTGTGCGTCTTGCCATGGTTCAGTTTTTATTTTGCGGTCTGTTGAGTCTGATAATTGCTATGATAGCAGAGGTTATCACGCTGAAGACCATTGTTGCCGCTGCAATCCCCATTCTTTATGGAGGCATCTGTTCGGTCGGTATCGGCTATACTTTACAGGTGGTGGCCCAGCGCCGGGCCCATCCCGCCCATGCCTCTATTCTTCTCAGTTTGGAAGCTGTCTTTGCGGCAATCGGTGGCTGGTGGCTGCTTGGTGAAGTGCTGTCTGTTCGCGGACTGTTTGGCTGTGGGCTGATGCTCGGCGGCATGCTGTTTTCCCAGCTCTATCCCCTGTATCGAAGAAAGCGATACCTTGCAACCAATGGATTAAGGTAAAGAAAATATAAATATTTTCTTCCCGCCTTTTGATTCGTTGCTTTGTCTGGTACAATGACGGCATTAATAACTATTCGTTATCCCTTTCTCCGAAAATCGGCTTAAATGTGATGTTTCAACCGATTTTTATAGTTCGTTGCGGCTGTGGCCTGAAACCCTGATTCGGCCATGCGTGGTTATTGTATGAACCTATTTTCCTCCACCCATCATCGGGAGCGTTTTCTGTTGACCTTGCTGCTTATGGTTCTCGGTGTCGCTTTTACTCTGTCCGATGGGCTTAAACGGTGGGATCTGACCCTGTATGATCTTTTTTCTACCATCTCCTATCAAGATTCTTCAGATACTGTTCTTATCATTGCCATTGATGAGAACAGCCTCGGGAAATATGGCCGCTGGCCCTGGCCAAGGCGTGTACACGCGTCTTTGATCAACAAACTCTCCGAGGGCGGGGCAAGGGCCATTGGTTACGATGTGATTTTTTCCGAAGCCAATCAGTACGACCCGGAGGATGATGTTGCCCTTGCCGACGCTCTTGCCCGGAGCAAGCGTGTTATTTTGCCGGTTTTTCATGAAAAAGTCCCTGGTGACGGTCCTTTGCAGTTAACTCTTCCTTTGCCGATGCTGATGGACGCCGCTGCCGGTCTTGGCCATGTTGACGCCGAACTGGACCCTGATGGTATTGTTCGCCGTGCATTGTTGCGATCAGGATCCATCGGGCAGGGCCATCCGGCACTTGTTGTCTCCATGCTGCGGCTGCCGGGTGCCGGGGACGAGGCAAATGATATCGGCAGGCAAGCTACGATCCGGACCCGGTACGGTGACAGTCCCGTGTATGTCTCCTTTACCGGTCCACCAGGTCATTTCCCTGCCATCTCCTTTGCCGATTTTCTGCAACCGGACTTTCCCGCGGAGGCGGTCAAAAACAAATTCGTCCTGGTCGGCGTCACCGCCCTTGGTCTCGGTGACAGCCTGCCGACCCCGGTTTCGGGAAAGTCCATCCCCATGCCCGGGATCGAATACAATGCCAACCTGCTCAGCGGCCTGTTGAATAACACTCTTATTGTTCCCATGGCAATGAAGTGGCGTCTGCTGTCAGCCGGTCTGCTTGCCCTGTTGCCCATGTTGCTTTATCCTTTTCTCTCGCCCCGTCAGAGCCTTTTTGTTGTTGCCCTGTTGCTTTTTTCCACGCTTTCGGCCAGTCTTTTTCTTTTGCATGGTGCCCAGATATGGTTTCCTCCTTCAGCTGTCCTGATCGTTCTTGGCCTCAGTTATCCACTCTGGGTCTGGCGGCGGCTTGAAGATACCATCGTCCAGTTATTCAGAGAAAAAGAACGGGCCCAGGTAATCCTCAATTCCATTGGAGACGGAGTGATTGCAACGGATGTCTCCGGTCGGGTGGAGTACATGAATCCTGTTGCCGAATCCCTGACCGGCTATCCTCTGTCCGAAGCCCGGGATCGTCCGTTGCGGGATATTTTCCCTGTCACCAGTGAAGATCGTCGGCGTGACCTGACCGATATTGTCGAGCGCTGTCTTGGAGAAAAACAAACTATCACCATGCAGGACAATGGTTTTATCGTCAATCGAAATGACAGCGAACACGCCGTCCGTACCTCGGCAGGTCTTCTCCGTAACGCCTCGGGGAAGGCTCAGGGCGTGGTTCTCGGCATTACCGATGTTACCGATACCCATAAGATGATGCGGCAGATGGCCTACCAGGCCACCCATGATCTGCTGACCGGACTGCCGAACCGTTCCCTGTTGTATGACCGCCTGACACAGATTATTGCCCGGGCCGGGGAACAGAAAACCCTTGCCGCAGTTTTTTTTATCGATCTGGACCAGTTTAAAAAAGTCAATGACCAGATAGGGCATTACGGGGGCGATCAACTGCTGAAAAAAGTTGGTGCGCGACTCCGGACCTGCTGTAGTGATGACGATATTTTGGCCCATCTTGGTTCGGATAAATTTGTCATTGCGCTTAATCAGGTCCCGGACGCCGACAACGCGGCCCGGTTCGCGGACGACCTGTTACGAGTGCTGGAGGCTCCATTTTCCATGGATGGACAGGATGTGTATATAACCTGCAGTATCGGTATCTGTCTGTATCCCAAAGATGGCCGGGATGTGGATGAGTTGCTTAAAAACGCGGATACCGCCATGTGCCGGGCCAAGGAATGCGGCCGCAATTTTTATCGTTTTTTTTCCAGGGCGATGAACGATCGGATTCACGAAAGGCTGGATATTGAACAGAAACTGCGGGAGGCGCTTGCCGGGGATGAGTTGGAGATTTATTACCAGCCGCAGGTACGGGCCCGGGATGGCCGCCTTATCGGGGCGGAATCGCTGATGCGCTGGAAAAACAGTGAATATGGCCCCATTTCACCTGCACGGTTTATTCCCGTTGCCGAGGACTGCGGCTTGATTCTTCCCATGGGCGAATGGGCGCTGCAGACTGTCTGCCGGCAGGCGAAAAGCTGGCAGGAGGTGGGTCTTGCCCCCCTGCGGGTGGCGGTTAACCTGTCATCCAAACAGTTTTTATACGGCAACATATACAAGATGGTAAGCAGGGCTCTTGTGGAGACCGGATTGGATCCCGCCTGTCTTGAACTGGAAATTACCGAGAGCCTGATCATGGAAGACCTTGCCCAGTCCACAGAGCTGCTTAAAGAGTTGAAGCAGTTAGGCATCAGGGTGTCCATTGATGATTTCGGCACAGGCTATTCGTCGCTCAGTTACCTGAAACATTTTCCGGTCGATCAGTTGAAGATCGATCAAAGTTTTATTCATGACATAGCCGACAAATCCGGAGACGAGGCCATCACCCTGGCGATTATTACCATGGCCCACGGCCTTGGTCTTGGAGTCATTGCCGAGGGCGTGGAAAATCAGGCCCAGTTAGCTATCCTTCGGGGGCAGGAATGCGATGAAATCCAGGGGTATTTTTTCAGCCGGCCACTCTCGATGGAGCAGATGACACAGTATCAGCTGGAACATCCTGCGGCCTGACATGGAAAAATCAGCTCCCCGCTTTTGCAATGGTTAAAAAACCGATTTCCTGCATGTCTGAATAAAAAAAAAGGAAAAAAGGGGGTCACAGTATTGTTTCCGCGGGGGAATACTTAGCCGCCTGTTGCAGGTATATTGACCTGAATCCGGTCCGTGCCGGTATGGTAGCAAGCCCTGATCAATACAGGTGGTCCAGTTACCTCGGCAAGGCCGTAGGCAGGAAAGATCCGGATGTTGATTTTGACAGCAGTTACCTGGCCTTTGGCAGGAACAAGAAAGAGCGTCAGGATGCCTATGCAGAATACGTGGCCGCCACTATCCCTGAGGGTGAAATCAAGTTGATCCG
>JANTGH010000059.1 GCA_024763055.1 Desulfobulbaceae bacterium | reverse complement strand
TACAGGGAAAACTGACAGGAAAGTACACGAAAGCAGTAAAAAACTCAAGGAGTCAATTTCAATTCAAAGAAAGCTTTAATACACAAAATAAGCTATTCCAAATGGATACGACACAACATGTTGTATACAAAAAAGTAACCCGCCGCCTATCTCACTGTTTTTTAAGCAAGAAAAAAATAAAAAAACAGCAGGGTCTTCTTGACAAATCTTTTTTTTTATGACCTTAATATCAACAGGTGAATAATTTTATGCTTTTTTAAACTTGCATCTAAACAGTTCTCGAACAAAAACCCTGCGTCACAGGAACAAACGTCTTATGGCAAAAAAAGAACAACTGGTAACCGGGGTAGATATCGGCTCCTCTGCCGTCAAGGTGTGCCAGCTGCAGAAAACAGGCAAGGGATACAACCTTGTGGCTCTCGGCAGCGCAGCTCTTCCTGCTGGTTCTGTTGAGGATGGCATCCTGCAGGAACCGGATGAGGTAGGGAAAATTATTGCCGACCTGTTCAAAAATCTTAAAATCAAAAACAGCAAGGTTGGAATTTCCATCTCCGGATATTCGGTTATTGTTAAAAAGATAAATCTTGAAGTGATGAAGGAAGAGGAGTTAGCGGAATATATCAACAGTGAGGCGGAGCAGTACATCCCTTTTGATATTGATGAAGTTTATCTTGATTTTCAAGACCTGAAAACAGCAGGTGAAGACGGGGAACGGACTGATATCATGCTGGTCGCGGCAAAAAAAGAGGTTATTGATGATTATCTCGATATGCTGCAGGAGCAAAAACTAAAACCCGTGCTGGTAGATGTTGATGGATTTGCCCTTGAAAATATATGGGAAACCATAACTGAAAACTCCGAAAACGTCGCCTTAGTGGATATCGGTGCCTCCAAAATGAATATTAACATTATTGCAGACGGGGCATCGGTTCTCGCCAGGGATGTTGCCGTGGGCAGCGATCAGTTGACTGAGCAGATAGCGAATTCCCTTGATCTGGAATTTGACGAGGCTGAAAAAATTAAACTCGGCCTGACTGCGGTAGAGGAGGATAAAGAGAAGGTGGAAGAGATTTTCAGCCAAACCTGCACCCAATGGGTCCTGGAAATGAAAAAAGCCATTGACCTCTACATGGCAAATAATCCGGACAGGCCGTTGCACCGACTCATAGTAAGTGGCGGTGGCTCCAAGGTCAACGGCCTGATATCTTTCATCGAAAAGGAAACCGGACTTGACGTCATTTCTTTTAATCCTTTTCAACAGATGAATTTTAACAAAAAAAAGATAGATCCGGATTATATTGAGGCCATTGCGCCGGAGATGGCTATCGCTGCCGGTCTTGCAATTCGGCCCGCTGATTTTTAGAACCCATGGTACGCATAAACTTACTCCCGGTCCGGGAAATCAAACGAAGAGTCAAGGCCAAACAGCAATTCACTTTTTTTATCCTGGCAATACTTGGTCTTCTTATTTTTCTCGGTGTTGTTGGATTTTTACAGTCAAGTAAAGCAGGGCGTTTGCAACAGGAACTGACAAATATCAAGCAGGAGAAACAGCGCTACGCAAAGGTGCTCAGACAGATTGATCAATTGGAAAAGGACAGGGATCTGCTCGAAAAACGAATCAATATCATTCACAAATTAAAAGCAGAATCCTCTCTAACTGTTCACATACTTGATGAAATTGCCAATCGCACACCAAGCAGACGGATGTGGTTGACTACACTTTCGCAGGATGGAGACAACCTTCAACTTGCAGGCATGGCTCTTGATAACAGGACTATTGCTAACTACATGGAAAACCTGAAAGAATCTCCATATATTCAAACCGTCAACCTGGCAAATTCGTCCCTGAAAACCTTTGCCGGACGAAATCTGAAATCATTCTCCCTTACCTGTGCCATTGGGGTGCCGGCAGAGAAAAAAGAACCTGAAATAAAAATAGCCAATTGATCCGCCCATGGCCACAACCAATTCAGCAAATACATTTGATACCTTTATAGATGAGAAATATATTCCTCTTTCTCAAAAAGCGAAAATAGGTATCGTTATTGTGGCGGTTCTTGTACCGATTGCCCTGTTCTATTTCTTCTTTTTCAAAGCGGAAGCACAAAAGATTGAGGGAATAAACAAACAGATTGTTACTGCACGCACTGCCCTGAATAAGGCTCGCAAAGCCGCCCGAAATCTTCCTAAATACAAGGCGGAAATGAAAAAGACCAGAAAGGAATTCGAAGAAGCCGCAGTTGTTCTGCCAAAAACCAAGGAAATCCCGAATCTCTTGCGCAATATCTCCGATCTCGGCAAAGGCGCAGGTCTGGACTTTCTCTCTTTTAAGCCTGGTTCAGAAACCCCGAAAGATTTTTATGCCGAGATCCCTGTAGATATTTCCATCCGGGGTCCCTATCACAACATGGGTTTTTTTCTTGATCAAGTAAGTAAACTTGACCGTATTGTTGTCGTCAATAACATTAAAATGGACTCCCCGGAAAAAGAGGGCGGTGAAATGCTTCTTAGTTCGACCTGCCGCTTGGTAACCTACCGTTTTACCAATACCCAGGCAGCGAAGCCTGATGAGAAAAAGAAGAAAAAGAGATAACATCGATCGGGATTTTCTATCATGTCGGCAAAAAAAATAAAATACAGCGTTCACATTCTCCTGCTATTCCTCATGAGCGGGATATGTATGTCTGCGAGTTCCGCAACTCCACCCGCAGATATACTTGAACCGGCCGTTCCTCTTCTCAGCCCACTTGAAGAAAAATCACAAATTTTTGAATACATTTTAGAGGGTAGACCTGATCCTTTTGTTCCATTTATCTCAGAAAAAGCTTCTACGCAAAAACTCAACCCCGATGAAATTATAGAAGAAGATGTTGAGCTTACAGGTATGCGTCAATTTGAACCCGGTCAATTAACCCTGGTTGCCGTCCTGAAGACAAACGACAATAAAATTGCCATGGTTGAAGATGTCACCGGCAAGGGATACATGCTCAACAGGGGTACTCCTATCGGCAGACATGGAATTGTCAGTAAGATCACCCTGCAGCAGGTCGTTGTCACTGAAACCGCTCACACCCGTTCCGGCAAAGAAATTAAAAACACCATTGTTATGCGTCTGAACAAAGAGGGAGAACAATAAATATGTATCACTTTTCTTTACCAGTTCAACAACGTTTTCGTCCTTCTCTCTGGTGCAGCCTGCTTCTGTGTTTTCTCGGTATATCAATTAGTTACCCGAGCATGGCTACGGAAAAAAACAGCGCTGTTAAAAATAAAATAACGGCTATTGAAAGCACACAGGGAAAAGACGCACTTGATGTCACGCTGAAAGGAACGAATACGCCCAACTATACCGTCTATGAGTTGTTTAAGCCGGCGCGAATAGTAGTGGATGTTGCAGATACCACCCTTGCCAAGAGCACAGTTCTTGAGCTTCCCAAGGAAAGCCAAATAAAATTGACAACAAGTGCAATCACCGATACCAAGCCACCTTTAACCCGCTTTACCTTCACTTTACCTGAATCACGACAATTCTCAGTTGTGCAGAAGGTCAATGATATCGTTCTCAACATTTCGAAGGGACAGGACGTCCCTGCAAAGACAAAGAATGCACCAAAAGGTGAAAAAAAAGTAACAGCCATAGCCATCAGTGATATTAACGTGGTTACCACCCCTAAGGAAACCATTGTTAAACTGCTGGCGACGGAAAAGGTTACTTCCTACCATTACGGTGTGTTAGAGAAAAAGGGGGACATCCCACCACGCCTGTATATTGATGTCAATAACGTCACCGGTGATACACTTGTTAAAGAGCACCACGTAGGGACTGCACTGGCCGACATCCGTGTCGCTAAAAGAGGAACCGGGCTCCGTTTTGTCCTTGATTCTTCAACGGATCCCTTGTTTCCCTTTCAGGTTGCTCCTCTTGCCAACGGAATTGAAATACGGATCCAGGAGACAGCGCAAAAGGCGGACAAACAGGATGCGGTCGGTAATATTATTAAACAAAAACAGATGATTGAAAGTCAACTGCCGGTAGTTGATGCATCGCAACAAAATGCGGAGGCAATCAATGCCAAATCCGTTGCCTCCTCTATGCAGGATGCCTTTAATTTCTCCGGCTATGACAAGGAACGTATCACCGTCGACTTTTATAAAATTGATCTGCATAATGTGTTCAGATTGATCCGTGAGGTCAGCAAGATGAACATTATCGTCGACGACTCTGTTTCAGGTTCTCTTACCCTGACACTTGATGATGTTCCCTGGGATTTTGCTCTTGATATCATCCTTAACTTAAAAGACCTGCAAAAGGAAGAACGGTTTAATACCATTGTTATTCATCCGAAAGATAAGAAGTTTAACTGGCCTAAACGGGCCGAGGACAACTTAAGTTTTGAAGCTGATGAAACAGTAACAGAACAAGAGGCCATACTTATTAATCAATTGCAGAATATCCCGGAGTCAGTAGTTCAAGCTAAACAACTTATCAGTAAGGCCCAGCATCACGAGAAACGTGAAGAAATTGAAACAGCTATTACCTTCTATCAAAAAGCTCTTGATAAATGGCCCGACAATGCTCAGCTATCCAATAAAATAGCCTCATTATATCTCGTGCAGCTTAGACAAAACGCCAAAGCAGCATTTTATGCCAAGAAAAGTTTAAAGATTGAGCCAAAAAATTATAACGCCGCGCTCACTGCTGCGATTGCCTTTGCCAATATGAAAGAAACCAAAACGGCTCAACAATTTTTTAATCAGGCAACCAGTACCAAGCAGCCCAGCAGTGAAGCTCTTCTTTCCTATTCCGCATTCAGTGAACAACAGCAGCAATATGCCGGGGCACTGAAGATTCTCAATAAATACAAAAAGCTATACGGAGAGAACCTTACTTCCATGGTATCGGAGGGAAGGATACTGGATAAAATGGGAAAACACGAGGATGCGACAAAGGCATACAAAACCATATTATTATCCGGATACCGCATTCCGCCGGACCTAAAAAAATACATCAAGGGACGTGTGGCTCTCAGCCCGTCCATGTAGTTTATACTTAACCTGGATGCCTGAGGTATTTCATATGAGAATTTTTAACCTGGTCTTCAAACTTTCTATATCACTGATTCTTGTTTTTCAGCTCACTGCCTGTACGACCAAGCAGACGAAAAAACTACCCACAGCGGCAGCGACAGAAAAGGACAGTTCCAATGCCCCTGCTGCTCTAAAAACGGCAACACCACCCCCAGCACCCTTACAGCTCCCTGTTCGTTATCAACAGCCGACCTACCTGATTGGAAATGAGTCAAACGGCGAAACCGGCCAATCTCTTGAGAAAGAGGCCACCATCAAGGTTGGAGCCAACATCACCTCGACCAAAGGTCCGCAGCCACTATGGGATATCATGAAGAGGCTGGCCAAGTTGAAAAAAATGAGCGTCAGCTGGAACAGTGATGTTGATCAGAATGCAATGGTGGATGTGGATATTCGTGCTGACGATGACTTCTTTAAGGCAATCGATAACCTTTTGCGACAAAAAGATTACTTTCATGAGGTCAAAGACAATACCATTATTGTTAAATATCGAGAAACTCGACAATACCATATCGCCATCCCGTTTATGCGACAATCCTATATGACCGTAACCGGCGGTAACTTCCTTTCGGAACGTACAACAGGTTCAGGGACCGAAGGAACGGTAAAAATTGCCAGCAACCAGAATGAAGTTGATATCTGGAATAATCTCAAACTCAACCTGGATACCATACTCGGTATATGGTCAGGCCGCAGGGCAAGTGACCGATTGAACACAAGGTCAACTGAACTCAAATACGATGAGTCCGGTAAAATCGTCAAAAAAGAAATCAAGGAAAAATCTCTCGAATCCACAGACATCACAGGAGCGGAAGTTAAGGGGAAGGCCGAGGGGAAAGGAGAAAGCAAAACAACGAAAAAAGAAAGTAATGCCACTTCAACACTGATAAATGAACCTTCATCCAGCAAAAGCGGTTCCGGTGAGATATCAGGTAACGCCGAAGCAATATCGGCCACCCAAAAATACAAACAAACCCTTAGTGGCACCTACACCCTTGACGAACATTTGGGCTTAATTGCTGTGACCGCGCCCAGGCCGCTGCTGAAAAAGGTTGAGCATTACCTAAACACCCTGAAGAAAAATATCTATCGCCAAGTCACCATTGAGGCAAAGATCATAGAAGTCTTTCTCAATGATCAATCGAAAGTCGGTTTGGATTGGAGCCAGGTCCTCAGAGGAGGCAATTTCAGCGGAACAGTTGAATTCGGCAAACAGGATGGAACAGGCCGTGGCCAGGTCTGGCCCTACGAATCATATAAAGGTCCAGAGCTTCCTAATGCAATGGATATGGATCCCACCCGTTTTGTTACTAAAGTACTGTTGAACAATTTTGACTTTAACGTTGTTCTCAATGCCATAGCCGATCAGGGTGATACGCATGTTCTTTCAAATCCTAAAATTACGGTTATGAATGGTCAACCTTCCCTGTTGAGTGTTGGTACAGACGTAGCTTATATAAAGACAATTACATCTGAAACACAGGCTGATACCAATACGGTCTCTTATACAGCCGAGACAGATAGTGTTGTCGAAGGTGTAGCCTTGGGAGTTGTTCCGTCCATACTTGATGATGATACTGTTATCCTGCATCTTACTCCGATCACCACAGAAATCGTGAATGACACAATTCCCCAGCAGCGATTTGGACCAAATGGAGAACTGGTTGTCGGCCTGCCTGTTATTCGATACCGGGAAATGTCCACAATGGTGGAAGTAAATAACGGTGAAATGTTGATCCTGGGTGGCCTAATTGACAAAATTAATAGAAAAGGATCAAGCGGAATACCAGTTGTTCAAGAAATACCGATAATCAAATATCTTTTTGGTTACGAAGAGAAACAGTTGACTCGCCGCGAGTTAGTCATCTTATTAACCCCCAAAGTTCATACTATTTAAATTACATTAACCCTCTACAAAGTCAGGAGAACGGAAATGACGCTTGCCAAGCATATACTTCTCTGTTTGATAACTTCATTACTGGCCTGCGGTTGCGGGCAGACTGTGAAGGAATCTCTCAAAGTGCAACCGGTAGCCCAAAACGCTGTCGGTGCGGACAGGACCATTGTTATCCTGCCTTTTGCCGATTACAGTGAAAATGACACCGTGGAAACAGCTTACCGTAGAAATTTATTTGTCACGGAAAACCTCACAGACCAACTCGTCAGCAACAGTTTCAGGTTAGCTTTACAGGAAGATGTTTTCCTCTATCTGGCCAATGAAAAAATTATTGATGTCGTTGCCTATGAAAACAAACATACTTCATTGCTTGAAGAAGAGCTCCAAGATGAGTGGTCAGCAGGTATGAAGGGTGAATTGCAGCGCTATATGGATCTCTCCAAGCAACGAAACAGAAATACAGCTGTTTTAGAATCCCCCGGCACCCATGGTCTTACCCCACAGGAAATTGTCAAAATAGGCAGACACTTCAATGCCGACTACATTCTCAGGGGACGTATTATTGAATACAAAACACGTCAGGATCCCTCTTGGGCACCATGGAAAAAAGGAATTATCAGCTTTGTAACCGGCGCGGGTGGCAAGATTGCCTTTGGCAACGCTTCTTCGGGCACCTATGATGAATGGAGTCAAATGATCGCCGGAGCAGCAATGGGAGGATTAATTGGTAGTGGTGTCAATTGGCCATATACTCCCGGCAAAGCTGACCAGACCATCCTCGGAGTTTCCGGTGGCCGAGATGCAAATACTCTCATCTGGGGAGCTGTTGGCGGTGGTATGGGAAAACTAGCACAAAAAAGTGGGGAAACACCCCAAGCGGTGGTCCAGTTGCGCATCTGGATTCAAGATGCCTATACCGGGGATGTGGTCTGGACCAATCGTGTTGACGTAAAAGTCTCCCCTGAAACCTTCTTTGGTGATTACCAGTATGATGCTCTTTTTGAGGCGGCAACGGAAAAAGCTGTTGCTACCCTTATTGATAACTTTACGCAGACATTATAGAATCCTCTATCAGCACGAAGCGTAAACAAAAAAAAGGATCAGTCTTTTATGACTGATCCTTTTTTTTGCTCTATCCTACCATCTCTATTTTCTGATCAAGACAAGTTGTTTCTCTACTCACGAATCCTTTTGTTCGCGTTGAGCGTTTTCATAGAGGGCGACGAAATTAATCGGCTCCATGAGAAAAGGCATAAATCCGCCGTCAACAGACATCTGGCTGGCTATCTGGCGGGTAAAGGGAAAAAGCATTAACGGGCAATCAACAGCCATTACACGTTCCATATGCTCTGCCGGAATATTCTTCAATAGAAAAACAGCAGCATGCTCGACTTCGACTATAAACATTACTGACTCATCAGATTTTTGATCAAGGACCTTTGCAGTAATGTTAATGGTGACCTCGTAATGATCATCATCGACTTTTTGATTGCTGAGTTTCAGGTTGAAATCAACCTTGGGCTCCTGATTTCGAGCCAGAAAAATGCCGGGCGCATTAGGACTCTCAAAAGAGAGGTCCTTAATATACATCTTCTGCATCCGGAAAACCGGCATGTCATCAGGTGTTGCGTTTTGTTCACTCATTGTTTCTCCCTCTTTTTTAGAAAACAAACGACAGAAGAGGCAACATTCCCCGCAGGCGACGGGTAACTGTCATCTCTCCAGCCTGATCAATTGTCTTCATCATTTGTTAGGTCCAATTCCAGTGGACGGTTCTATAAAAAATCATTTCAAACAATACTGACCTTACCATTTATGCATTGTGTATCTCAACCGGTTTCTTGTCCTAACGTCTGTTTCAAAAAAATCCCGGTGTAGGACCCCGCGCAGGCAGCCACCTCCTCAGGTGTGCCGGAAGCAACTATTCTGCCGCCGCCATCGCCGCCCTCCGGCCCGATATCAATGATATAATCAGCCGTCTTGATCACATCCAGATTATGTTCAATAACCACCACAGTATTACCGCTGTCCACAAGCCGCCCGAGAACAGCAAGCAGATGCTGAATATCGGCAGGATGCAGGCCGGTGGTCGGTTCATCAAGAATATACAGTGTCTTTCCAGTAGAACGCTTGCTCAATTCCTTGGCCAGTTTTACCCGCTGGGCCTCGCCACCTGATAAGGTAACCGAGGACTGGCCCAGGGTTATATAACCAAGACCAACATCAAAAACCGTCTGCAGCCTGTTTTTGATCGGCGGAATATTCTGAAAAAACTCCAGGGCCTCCTCCACAGTCATGGCGAGAATATCGGCAATATTTTTCCCCCGATACCTGATCTCAAGGGTTTCCTGATTATATCGTTTCCCCCGGCATCGCTCGCAGGTCACATAGATATCGGGCAGAAAATGCATGGCGATCTTAATCACCCCGTCACCTTCACAGGCCTCGCAGCGACCACCCTTAATATTAAAGCTGAAGCGACCTATTTTATAGCCTCTCGCCCTGGACTCGGGCAACCTGGCCAATAGTTCACGAATCGGTGTCAGCACCCCGGTATAGGTTGCCGGATTGGAACGTGGGGTTCTGCCTATGGGACTCTGATCAATATCAATGACCTTGTCGATATTTTCAATACCGGCGATTCCCCCTTTGACACCCCGCCAATTGCCGCCGTCCTGAAAATAACGTCTGATCTCCTTAAACAGGGTTTCTATGACAAGGGAACTCTTGCCTGAACCGGAAACTCCGGTCACGCAGGTCAGCACCCCGAGGGGAAAACGTACCGACACCTCCTGCAGGTTATTCGTGGTCGCCTTGTTCACCACCAATCCAAATGGTTTTGTCTTTTTCACCCGTCTTCGTTTCTTCGGCACCGCAATCTCAAGCTTTCCGGAAAGATAGGCGCCGGTCAGCGACTCCGGACAAGCAAGCAGACCGGGGACATCACCGGAATAGAGTATTTCTCCCCCGTGCACACCGGCGCCGGGACCGATATCAAGCACATGATCGGCGGTGGCTATAGTATCGGTATCGTGCTCAACCACGATCACGGTATTGCCCAGATCACGGAGACTGAGCAGGGTTTTGATCAGCTTGTTGTTGTCACGCTGGTGCAAACCGATGCTTGGCTCATCAAGGATATACAGTACCCCGGCCAGCCTGGACCCTATCTGCGAGGCAAGGCGAATCCTCTGGGCCTCCCCACCGGACAGGGTCCCTGCCTTTCGATCAAGCGAGAGATACCCGAGACCCACACCCTGCAGAAAAGACAGCCGCTCCTGCACCTCCTTTAAAATCGGCTCGGCAATAAACGCCTCCCGCGTCCCGAACTCAATCTTGTCCAGCTCATCAAGCAACTGCTCAATGGAAAGGGCCGTCATTTCCATGATCGACCAACAGCCGATATGGACGGCAAGAGCCTCTGGTTTGAGGCGGGCACCGTGGCAGCCTGGACAGGGCTGTTCACTCATAAAACGACCCACCTCTTCCCGTACCCGGTTGGAGCTTGTCTCCTGGAAGAGTCGATTCAAACGGGGAATAATGCCCTCAAAACGTATGGTGGAGATAAGCCGCCGTCTCCCTCGCTGATGATGGAATTCTACTTTTTCCCGGCCGGTTCCATGAAGAATTTTCTTTTGTATCGATTTCGCCAGCTCACAAAAAGGCGTGTTCAAATTAAAATCATAATGACGGGAAAGGGCTTGCAGCCATTGATTAGAGTATGTCGAAAGTTTGCGCCTGTTCCAGGGAGCAATGGCCCCCTCATTCAAGCTTAAGCTCTCATCGGGAACAACGAGCTGCTCATCGACAAACTGATTGGCGCCCAAGCCGCCACATACAGGGCAGGCGCCCTGGGGATTATTGAAAGAAAACAACTGGGTAGACAAATTCGGCACCGAGATACTGCACCGATGACAGGCCGCCGATTCACTCAACAGCGCCTCTTCACCGCTATCCGGGAAAAACGCCAGCATGGTGCCTTCGCTTAATTTCACAGCCGTGCTCACCGATTCGTCGAGACGCCTGCGCATGCCGGGTTTTATTACCAGCCGATCAACGATCGCCTCAATGGTGTGGTGCTGATTTTTTTCAAGCGCGATATCCCCGGAAAGGGACATGATTCGTCCGTCGATCCGCACCCGGACATAGCCCTCTTTTCGCAGCTGCAGCAAAACCTGCTCATGCCGCCCCTTCTTGCCCGTGATAAGGGGCGCCAGCAGGATAACCTTTTCTCCGGCGGGACGACCCAGAAGAATATCGACCATGTCCTCAATGGACTGGGAGCGGATAGGATCACCGCATTTTGGACAATGGGGCTGGCCGGCCCGGGCAAAAAGCAACCGCAGGTGATCATAAATTTCCGTCACCGTACCCACGGTGGAGCGGGGATTTTTACTGGTTGTTTTTTGCTCGATGGAGACCGCAGGAGAGAGCCCCTCAAGCAGATCGACATCGGGCTTGTCCATCTGCCCTAAAAACTGTCGGGCATAGGTGGAGAGCGATTCCACGTAACGGCGCTGCCCTTCGGCATACAGGGTGTCAAAGGCCAGTGTCGATTTTCCGGAACCTGACAGACCGGTAAACACCACCATTTTATTGCGCGGCAGATCAACGGAAATATTTTTAAGGTTGTGCATCCGGGCGCCGCGAATGCGAATATATTTAGGTTCCATAAAGACGAATTCAGAATGTTATACGTATGCCCTCAACAGGGAGATACAACAATTGTACTGTAATACAAAGTTCAGGTTCCACCGGCAAACTGCATATGATCCACTTTCATACAACGATCCATAATCACCTGCAAGCCTGCCTGTTCAGCAATTGCTGCCGCCTTTTCATTGACAATGCCCTGCTGCATCCAGATTACTTTTGCGCCAATGATTATAGCATCCCGGACAACAGGTTCCACGAATTCCGACCTGCGAAAAATATCAACCACCTCAACAGGCCGATCAATGGACAACAGGTCAGGGTAGCACCGCAGATCAAGAATTTTATCCTGCCCCGGATTAACCGGAATAATCGTATACCCTGCCTGCATCAGATAGCAGGCGACCTGATGACTTGGCCGATATTCCTTGGGCGACAACCCGACAACAGCTATGGATTTCATCTCGGCAAAGATTGCCCGCATGTTCTTTACCGAAGGCAACAAGATCATAGGACGCCCTCCCGAATGATGAAAATATATTTACCCACTTCATCAGCTGTGGTAGATTGTTGAGTTATTGTAGTCATCATCTTCAAACAATCAACTGGGAAAAATATCTTTCACTATGTATTTTCAAGATATCATTGCCGCCCTCAATAACTACTGGGGATCACAGGGTTGTGTTGTCATGCAACCCTATGACATGGAAGTCGGGGCCGGTACTTTTCATCCCGCCACCCTGCTCCGGGCACTGGGACCGGAGCCATGGCAAGCCGCCTATGTGCAGCCCTCACGCCGGCCGACTGATGGCCGTTATGGTGAGAATCCCAACCGGCTGCAACATTACTATCAATACCAGGTCGTCATCAAACCTTCCCCAAAAAATATTCAGGACATGTACCTGGAAAGCCTTAAACGTTTTGGACTCAATCTGCTGGAACATGATATTCGCTTTGTCGAAGATGACTGGGAGTCGCCTACGCTTGGGGCCTGGGGTCTGGGATGGGAAGTCTGGCTTGACGGCATGGAAATCACCCAGTTTACCTATTTCCAGCAGGCGGGATCCATAGACCTCAGGCCTATTACCGTTGAAGTCACCTATGGCCTGGAACGAATTGCCATGTATCTGCAGAAAGTGGATTCCGTTTATGACATCCTCTGGAATGCACAGGTCACCTACGGACAGATATTCCATCAGGCTGAACGTGAATTTTCCGCCTTCAACTTTGAAGAGGCCAACGTCGATGATCTGGTTGCGGCCTTTGACAACTATGAACGGGACGCCCACAGTCTTGTCGAAAAAAATCTCATTCTTCCGGCCTACGATTACTGCCTGAAATGTTCACACACCTTCAACCTGCTCGATGCCCGTAAAGCAATTTCCGTGGCGGAACGCACCCGATATATCGGAAGAATTCGGCAAATTGCCCGTGCGGTCGCCCGGGCCTATGTGACACAACGGGAGGAGATGGGGTATCCCTTACTGACAAAACCAACAGCGATCGAAGCCATATGACAACAAGGCCCCGAACATGGATAAGAAAAAACGCTGGCGGAAGTGCATGGGAATCGAACCCACCTAACAGGTTATTCGCCCGTTACACCGGATTTGAAGTCCGGGAGGGCCACCAGTGCCCTTTCCACTTCCGCGTGTTGAAATGTAATAACTATTGACCTGAAAAACAACTTTTTATTATACTTACTTAATTATGTCATTTGCTTTAATTACTTTTTCCCCATCCCCTGGAAATTTCCGGGGAATACAGTACGGCTTCTTCAGAGTATGAAATGTAATCAGCTGATACGACTGGCAAAGGATTGGTACATCCGGGTTGACCAAGAGACCATGGCTCCGGCGCGCATGATGGAATTTATTGACCGCCATGTGAAAAACTGCCCCACATGTCAAGCTGAAGTTGAGCTGCATGCGGAAATAGAAAAAATCCGTGAATATGTCTTGCCGGAATCTAAAATTCCCAAGGCTGTTCGGGAGCGTCAGCGTAAGCCTACGCCTGAAATTTCTCCGGAAGAACACAATGAGGTTACCTCCGACAATAAAACAGATCCGGCGTAGACACCTGATCCGGATTCAATTTCGTCGGCGTTCGGCTCTCAGGATAACGTGAGTTTCCGTCCAGGTTCCGCTGTTGTTTCTCTCCTGCTCCTCGGTGGAATTTTTTTTCTTAATTTTTTTGCCCGGATATTTTTATCCCCTTTATTACCGGAACTTGAGCAGGTACTTGGTCTCTCACACGGTCAGGCCGGGCTGTTTTTTTTCTTTATCAGTTGCGGCTATTTTATCTCCCTTGTCGGTTCCGGTTTTATCTCTGCCCGTATTGGCCATAAGCGATCCATTGTTCTTTCCATGATCGGCATCGCTCTCTCCCTCGGTTTGCTCTCACTGACAAAGTCCCTGTCGATACTCCGCCTCTCCTTTTTTCTTCTCGGCCTTGCTGCCGGCATCTATCTGCCTTCGGCAATCACAACAATCTCCGCCCTCTTCCGTCCACGTCAATGGGGCAGGGCCTTTGCCGTACATGAGCTGGCTCCCAACCTTGCCTTTCTGACTGCCCCCCTCTACATCGCCCTTCTGCTGCCTCTTCTGTCCTGGCAACAAATCATACAACTGCCAATAGGTTTTATCTTGCTTGCAGCCGGTCTTTACACAATTTTCGGCAGCAACATTCAGGAGAAAACGGCTCCTCCCGATCTCAGTCTGTGCCGCAATCTCTTTGGTCGCCGGGAATTCTGGCTCATGGTGCTTCTCTTTTCCATGGGCATTACCGGTACTCTCGGCGTCTATTCAATTTTGCCGACCTATCTCGTCAGTGCGCATGGCTTTAGCGAGCAAGAAGCGAACCTGCTGGTCGGCGCCTCTCGTCTGCCGACCCTTGCAACAGCCCTTGCCGGGGGATTTCTTGCTGATCGGTTCGGCAACCGACAGGCCATCAGCCTGGTGTTATTTTGTACCGGCGGAGCGACGATTCTTCTCGGTACGGGACAGGAACTGCTCAAACTCTATGTCTGGCTGCAACCGATTATCGCTGTCTGTTTTTTCCCCGCAGCCTTTGCGCTGCTTTCTCACATCGGTTCCGTTGAAACCAGAAGCGTTACTGTTTCTCTCACCATTCCCCTGGCTTTTATACTCGGCGGCGGAATTATACCCGCAGCCATAACCAGGATGGCCGATTACGGCAGGTTCGAAGCTGCAATAATCCTGACCGGTTGCCTTATTGCCTCCGGAGGCCTGCTGGTGCATTGCATCGGTGGAGAAACTTCTCTTTCAAAACCAACAAAGTAAAAAACTCCATTTGCCGGAAACAACAGCAGACTGTATAGTAAAAAAAGACCTTCATCATGAATTTCTCATCTTCTCTACCAAGGTCCGTTTCCCTAAAATAAGGAACAAATCATGAACACAACGCCATCCGGAAACCTGTTTGAACGTTTTCTGCACTCCCAAAGTTCAAGCTCTATTATTCTTATACTGGCAACTTTGACCGCCGTTCTCTGGGCAAACTCTCCCTGGGCTGATCTCTATGTAAAACTCAGTCACCTTGATATCGGCACTTATTTTAACGGCAAGCACTACCACCTCTCCCTTGACCACTGGGTCAAAGATGGCCTGATGACCCTGTTTTTCTTTGTGGTCGGCCTGGAAATTAAAAGGGAAATTCTTATCGGCGAACTCTCATCCCTGAAGAAAGCGTTGCTGCCGATAATGGCCGCTCTTGGTGGAGCAGTTTTTCCGGCCCTGATCTACTTTTTTTTCAATCCCAGCGGTCCTGCTGCAAGTGGCTGGGGTGTTCCCATGGCCACTGACATTGCCTTTGCGCTTGGCCTGCTGGCACTGTTTAGTAAACGGGCCCCCATTGGTCTCAAAGTATTTTTGACCGCGCTGGCCATCGTTGATGACTTAATGGCGGTACTGGTTATCGCCTTGTTTTATACTGATCAAATACATTTCCCGGCCCTGATTTCCGCTGTTCTCATTCTTGCCCTGTTGGCTCTTGTGATAAGAAATCGAATTCGCAGACCAATTTGTACCTTTCTCCTGAGTTTCGGTGTCTGGGTCTGTGTTTTCCTCTCGGGCATTCACGCGACCATAGCTGGTGTACTCCTTGCCATGATAATCCCGGTCAAGGCGACCATTGAGCCAAAACGATTTTTCAGTATCCTCAAACAGCATAAAACCTGGCTGAAGGGAAGCAAGGTCACCCGTCGGTCCATGGTTTCCGATAAACAACAACTTCGGGCCATTGAACAGATATACCTTGCTGCGGAGCAGATGATTCCGGCTGGGATTCATCTGGAAGAACACCTGCATCCCATACAGGCCTTTCTTATTCTGCCTCTTTTTGCCCTGTTTGCAGCCGGCGTGACAGTAAATGCCGACACGCTTGCTGCCTTCCCTGACTCGATCAGCCTGGGTATTTTAGCCGGGCTGATCATAGGTAAACAGGTTGGCATTTTCGGTTTCAGTTTTCTTGCAGTCAAAAGTGGGTGGACGTCCTTGCCGGCCGGAGTCAGCTGGGGACAACTATGGGGAGTTTCACTGCTTGGCGGGATCGGCTTTACCATGTCCATTTTTATCAGTGAGCTTGCCTTTACCGAGTCCACCATGATTGCAAACGCCAAAATTGCCATCTTTATCGCCTCTATTCTTGCCGGCATATCCGGCTATCTTACACTTCACAATACACTGCCAAAAAAATAATCCGGGGTTCACGAATCAACAATGCGTCGCACAAACCGCTATAAAAATTTTCTCAAAAACAAATGGGTACTACTGCTTATTGGTGCAGTGCTTTGCATGGCAACCGTCCTGGCACTTCTTCCTGTAGCCGGCAAGTATTACCTTGCCAGATGGCTGATGGACAACGGAGCGGACACCGCAATCATCGAACGGGTAGAAATCAACCCTTTTACAGGTAGAACCGCACTGAAAGGCGTCAACGTCAAGATGGGTGATACCACGGTACTCTCTGATGCTGACATCCTCGTTGACATCGACATGCTGTCACTTTTCAAAAAACAGGCCTCAATTGGGCACTGTATTCTCAATGGGGTTACTCTTGACATTGAGCTCTATGACGACGGTCGAATACGTTTTGGCTCGTATACGACCGGCCCGTCAGTCCCTGCAGCGACGGAAAAACCGGAGAGTTCCTCAATCCCCTGGATTTTCATAGCCAGGCAGGTCGATATGTCCAACTGCAAAGTTCATTTCAAAATGCCCGGACTTGACATGACTCTTGATGTGGACAAGGCATCGCTGATTAAATTTACCACCGCGCCTGGGGATAAATCAGGAACTTTTACCCTTACAGGCGCCGTCAACGGCACACCTGTGGAACTCGATCTGACAACACTCCAGGTCGTGCCCGATCTTATTGTCGAAGGCAACGTTAAAATTGATAACTTTTCTCTCGATGACCTTGGCGACTTTCTTCAACCCTACCTTAAACCCTTTGTCGGCAAGGCCTCGCTCGATGGAAAGGTTCTGTTCAAGCTGAAGGAGGAAGAAGATATTTTTGTAGATTATGACGGTATGCTCAGAGTTGATAAGGGCCATATCGCCGGAGAATCCTTTTCGGTCGAGGGGGCGCCTGTTCACTGGGAAAAGGGAACGATACACTTTGAAATGACGGAAAAATCGGGAATCAGTATCGATGTGAACGGCAGGCTGACCGGGAAAAAAATAGTCGTGGATATCCCTGACCCGGTCATCAAAATACGGGAGCCGAATGTTGCCATCAGCGGTAAGGTCCATGTCGCCATTGACGACGAGGTCAGGGTTGACACCAATGCCGGCTTCACGCTGCAACACACGACCTTTTCCATGCCGCCCCTGCAGGCCGAGGCAACGAATATCCACTGGCAGGGAGGAAAAAGACGCGTTCAATTCAACTCCGGCACGAAAAACAAGGCGCTGTCCGTCCAGGTGCGGGGCGAACTGTTAGCCGACAGCCCATCCTTTCATGACCGGGACAAAAATGTCCGGCTTGCGGTGTCCGGATCGTCGCTTTCCTGGAACGGCGATACCTCCTACCTGTTGGGTCTGAAAGCAAAAGATGCATCTCTTGTCCATGCAAACGGCATATTACAAAGCAACAAACTACAATTCACCCTTGCTGATACTCTGCAGTGCGACCAGCAATCTCTTGTGGCAAAAGGCAATGCCGAGGTCGGTCTCGGGCAGAAAATCACGGCCGGCTACGACGGAAGCCTTGACCTCAAGGGGACCGTCCTGCACTCTGACGTGGTGGAAAGTTCTGCTGATGCCATTGGTTGGAAAGGCAAAGGCGGCTTCACTTTACTCTCCGACAACGACATGAAGCTGGACACGGACAGCAGGCTCTTTAGCAAGGGGTTGCAGGCAAAACTCATTGCAACAGGAATGCTGTTTGCCCAGCAGGCTCTTGATGTACAGGCAAAAGGAGCAATCAATCTTGGCAAAAATATAACCGTGGCCGGTACAGGTTCATTGGTCGCTGATGATTTTTCCATCGCAGACAGGGACCGGAAAAATCCTGTTGCCGTACTGAAAAAATTTGCCATAGATTCCATTAACGCCCCCGGGGGCAGCATGGTCAAAATCGAAAAGGCCCGGGCAACAGGGCTTGATGTGAACATACCGGGAAAAATGCCGATGAAAATAACGGCCCCCACGATCACGATTGCAGACATCCGGACAAAAGACCTTGCCACCGTCAGTACGGACAGAATTACGACCCAATCGCCAGTGATTACCTCGCTGATAAACAAAAAAAAAATTGCCGGCCTGAACAGTTTGGAAATTCGTAATGTCAGGGCCGGACTTGACCGCCACATCACGGTGGACCGGATAAACTTCGACGACCTGTACTTCCTGAAAAACTCGGCAAAAAAGAACGATGCCATCTGCAAAATAGCAGGGGCCCGTTTATCTAAAATCGGCTGGAATCCTGAAACAGGCATGCGAAGTGGATCCCTCTCCTTTGCCGATTTGTATTGCACGCTCATCCGTGAAAAAGACGGCGGCCTCATCGTCGGCAAAAAACTCGCCGCCATGCGTAATCCCGATTGGAAACCGGAAAAAATACAAAAGAAACCGAAAAAAAATGATCCGTCCTCAACCATTGCCCTCAGTCAGGTAACTCTGCGTGGAGAAAGTGGTCTCCATTTTGAAGATCATACGCTTGCTGTCCCCTTTATCAGTAATCTGGACATCACGACTCTGCAGATTACAGGGCTTGATTCCGAAAAGCCTGATAAACCGGCTTCGATAAAGATAGCCGCCTCCATGGAAAAAAGGGCACCTCTTACAATCAACGGCACGATCGCTCCCTTTCTCGAGAACATAGGACTCCACTTAAAACTTAATCTGAAAAACTATCCTCTGTCCCGTCTTTCCGCCTATACGGTACAATCAGTTGGTGTGGCCCTGGCAAGTGGTTCCATGCGCCTGACAAGTGATATCTCCCTGAAAGACAGCCAGCTCGATATGAAGAACAAGGTGCTGCTCAAACAACTGAAAACCAGTACCATTTCAAAAGAACTGGCCGACAAATTAGACAACCAGCTGCCCATTCCCCTTGATTCCGCCCTTTCAATGCTCCGGGACCGTGATGATACCATCAGCCTGGATGTGCCGTTAAACGGACCAGTTGACAAACTCAGTGTGGGCATTTCCGATATTCTGATCACTGCTCTTGGCAAGGCAATAGTTCCCGCGGCATCAGGTTATCTGGTCTATGCCCTTGGACCGTATGGCGCCCTGGCCTGGGTTGGCATGGAAGTCGGCAGCAGGATGCTTGAGGTGTTGTTGCCACCCGTACAGTTCCAACCGGGTGAAGATCAGCTCCCCGAAGAGAGAGCAGACTATTTCCAGCGGCTCGCTAAAATACTGCAGGATAAGCCGGAAGCTGACTTCCGCCTCTGCCCGAAATCATCGGCATGGGAATTCTTGTCCGAAAAGAAAAAAGAAAAACTCAATGAAAAATCAATCCAACCTGGTGATGAAGAGCGGAAAAAACTGATGCAACTTGGTCAACAAAGGGCCCGGAAAATCAAAGATGAGCTGATAGAAAAATACAGCATCGACAAGGACAGGTTACTTATCTGCGTAACTGAAATCGAAGAGAAAAAATCGGCCAAGCCGCGGGTGGATATTCAAATGTAACCTGATTTTTACTGAAATTTAAAAAGATAGCTCCTACCTACCAGTGCCGGACACGGCCGGTATCAAGATGAACAAAATCCGACTTTGCGTAAAAACCGACCCCCCCGCGTTTGAGCCCGAGGGCACATTGCTGAATTTTCTTTGTTCGTACGCCGATCAATCGAACGTCAATGGCCTTGCCGACCATATGCAGACTATGCTTTGCCACACCGGAACTTCTTGCGCATAACTGCTTATTGGTCTTGGGCGAACGATACCCGGAGATGACCGCAAAGGTGCCTCGACCACCGAAATTCCTGCGGACGTCAAAAAGAATGTCTAATAATTTTGGATCAATAGGGTGCTCCTCGCCAGTACGAAAATCCCTCAGTAAATAATTAATTCGCGCCAGAGCATGGGAATCATAGCCTCCGGGGTAACCATAGGCAATATCTAATTTCTCTCCCGTATGGGTGTGACAAAATGATAGGGATCGCCCTTCATTCATGGCCCAGACCCGATCAGGCCTCTGCAGAGCCAAGCCGGCCACAATTAGCATGGACGTTGATAAAAATTCTCTACGGTTCATAAGGGAACCTCGTAAAAAGTCTGAAGCGGCATTGGCCTGCAACATAGAGCCAACAGATTGTGACCTTTCAGCCGTCGGTGTCGGAGATTTTTACGACACCAACAATTAATTTCAGTACAAGAGAACAACACAAGACTATCGACAGGTTAACGTAATTTCTTTACCTGTCATTCCAAATATTTTGTGAGCATTACCTGATACACGACCTTGTGTCAACCCCAACCTATATCATTGACCCATTTTATCTCTTC
>JANTGH010000058.1 GCA_024763055.1 Desulfobulbaceae bacterium | reverse complement strand
TGCGGATAGATTTTATGGGTCATGATAAAGTATAGCATATGACCCCTTGGTAACTATCTGAAATTAAAGAATCCAACTGAATTTTGTGATCATAGGAATAAATGTTTCTGCCCGCAACCCGTAAGGAAATGAAAAAATCAGGCTGGCGCAGGCTTGATGTTATCCTGGTGACTGGGGACGCCTATATTGATTCTCCTTTTATCGGAGTGGCGGTCATCGGCAAATTTCTTGCTGATGCCGGATTTCGGGTGGGAATTATTGCCCAGCCTGATATCCACAGTGCAACGGATATCACCCGCCTTGGCGAACCCAAATTGTTCTGGGGAATCACCGGTGGCTCCATTGACTCCATGGTGGCCAACCGCACCGCTTCCGGCCGCAGACGAAAACGCGACGACTACACCCCGGGCGGTAAAAATACCAAACGTCCCGACCGGGCGGTCCTGGTCTATGCCAATCTCATCCGCCGCTATTTTAAACAAACCGTTCCCCTTGTCCTGGGAGGCATTGAAGCCAGCCTGCGTCGGATCGCCCATTATGATTACTGGACAGACTCTATTCGAAAATCCATACTTATTGATGCCAAGGCTGATTTTCTGCTCTATGGCATGGCGGAATATTCCACCCTGGCCCTGGCCGGATGCCTGCAAAAAAAAGCTTCACCAGAAAATCTGCCCGGCCTCTGTTACCTGGCTCGGGATGTGCCGGAATCTGCCCTTCTACTGCCTTCCTTTTACGAGGTCGGGGACAAAAAAAATAAAAAAAAGTTTAGCCGCATGTTCATGGATTTTTACCTCAACAATGATCCAATCACTGCAAAGATGCTGGCTCAGCAGCAGGATAATCGCTTCCTCATCCAAAATCCGCCCTGGCCTGCACCAAGCACCGCGGAACTTGATCAAATACACGGACTTGATTTTGAACGAGAGGTGCATCCTCTTGACAGCGCTCAAGGCGAGGTACGGGCCATGGAGACCATCCGCTTTGCCCTAACCACCCATCGCGGCTGTTACGGAGAATGTAACTTCTGCGCCATTGCCGTCCACCAGGGGCGAACAGTCAGCTGTCGAAGCAGGGAATCCTTGATTGCCGAGGCAAAGGAGCTCACCCGGCATCCAAAATTTAAAGGAACGATTTCCGACCTGGGCGGCCCGACTGCCAATATGTATGGCTTTGAATGTGAAAAAAAACTGACAAAAGGGACCTGCGCGACAAAAAGATGCCTGTTTCCAAGCATCTGCCCGAGAATGCCCATTGATCACGGGCCGCAGATTACTCTGCTCAGGGAAATCAGAAAAATCAAGGGGATACGAAAGGTGGTCGTCGCCTCGGGAATCCGCTATGATATGATTTTAGCCGACAGAAAAAACGGGCTTCGCTATCTCGAAGAAATCGTCCGCCACCATATCTCCGGCCAACTGAAGATAGCGCCCGAGCACTGTGTGGATTCAGTGCTGGCCTGCATGGGCAAGCCGGGGACAAAAGATTTACTCCGGTTTCGGGAACTGTTTTTCACCCTCACTGCAAAGGCGGGCCTCAAACAGTTTCTCACCTATTATATTATAGCCGCCCATCCCGGCTGCCGCCTGCGGGATATGCGGGAATTGAAGAAATTTGCCTTACGCAATCTCAAACTGCTTCCCCGTCAGGTCCAGATTTTTACCCCAACGCCATCCACGTTTTCAACGCTCATGTACTGGACAGGGAGAGATCCGTTCACCAGTCGAACCTGTTTTGTTGAACGAAATTTTCAAGGCAGAGAACAACAAAAAGAGATGCTGAGCATAAAAAAGACGGCGGCAAAAGGTCACCGTACGAAAAACAATCCATCAGGAAAACATACATGAAGAAACTGAATATTATCCGCAAACAACCCAATTCCAAGATGTGCTTTGTCTGCGGTCTGAAAAATGATTTCGGCCTGAAAAGCAGTTTTTTTGAACTTGAATCAGAAGAATTGCTGGCCATTTTTCAACCCGCGGAAGAGCACCAGGGGTATCCGGGCCGTCTGCATGGCGGACTGGCGGCAACAATCCTCGATGAGACCATCGGCCGCTCCATCATGATTTCCACTTCCGACACCATCTGGGGCGTCACCGTGGAATTTTCCATGCGCCTGAAGAAACCCGTGCCCATGGATGGAGAAATACGGGTTGTTGCCCGGACTCTCAAGGAAAATAAACGATTTTTTGAGGGCAGCGGCAAAATTCTTCTCCCTGACGGAGGCATCGCCGTCCAGGCCACGGGACGTTACCTGAAAGTTGATATCGATAAAATCGCTGATTTTGATTTTGAGGAACAACAGTGGGGAGTGGTCAACATGGAGAACGATCCTGAAAGCGTAATGATTTGATTATAAACGAAATTTTTCTAAACGAACCGATGATTATCCGTCCTGAAAATCCTGTATTCCGGTCATTAATTCCTGCATATGCTGGTGATGTGAACCCCGCCAGTAGATCCGACCGCAATCCGGACAACGTTTGAATTGATGATAATATCTCCGGGTCAGGGGTTCAAGCTGGTGCAGGATGGCGGATTTGTCCACCGGGCGCAGCGGGGTGTTGCATTCCAGGCAACGGCTGAAGGGTTCGAGCACCCCCTGCAGCCCGTACAGGATGATGATTTCCACCAGTTGATCTTCCGGCTGCTCGGCCCGAACAAGATGGCCCCAGGTAATGATTTTTCGCCGCAGCAGGTCCCGGTTGCGGCTGAGCAGAATACGATCATGAGCAGCAGCCTGCCGGGCAAGCTCTGCCTCTGCGAGCTCGGGATCATACCAGGTATCAATACCAGCCATGCGCAGCAGTCGGGCCAGCTTGCCCACGTTGACATCCACCATGAAAACCGGAGCGGACAAGGGTTCGGGACGAAGCAAGGTCGGACGGGTCACATCAATTCCGGCAGGGAACGAACAGAGTTCAAGCAACTCTCTATCCTTGGGGATATATTTAAAGGAAAGTTCCTCGCCCTCGCGTTCAATGGATCCGATTTCGGTATGGGGAATATGCAGGGATTCGACAATATCCTTGATCGAAGCCCGCCGGTCAAGTGGATAGTGGACATTCCTGTGGCTGCGATACCTGCGAGGCAGAAGCTCTTGCAGCTGGTGATCAAACTTCAGGGTCAACATATCTGAAATCATGGTAACAAAATCAGCTCAACAGGTGAGATGAAACCCGGCCCCAACCCTTTTTTTCCGGTACAGGTTGTTAAAAGTTACCACGGCCTCGGCAGTGGGCTGTTCAATAAGCCTGACTCCCTGCTGCTCAAGAAACCGGCGCAACTCCTGATCAGCCCGCATCATTCCGGGTTTGCCCTTACCGAGAATGAGAACCTCGATCTCAACACGTAAAAGATCCTGTATGTCACCCAGACCGCAGACATGGCCGCTTTTCCGCCACCAGTCGGGAAGTACCACCCCAGCGCTTATTTTCAAATCACCAGTGTACCAGATGTTGTTAATACGGATTTTTCCAAAACTGTATGCGCTTATCATGGAGCTATCCTTCTGTTTGAAAACACTTTTAAGGGGAACAAATACCACATTGTGTATCCTTGCCGGACAGCAAACATTTCTCAAATAAAAACTGCTGCCAATTATTACTATATAACCACTGTTCCGTAAAAATTCCAGCTGATGATGTGGGTGGCCGGAAAAATATATCGAGAATTCTGTTTACTTTGTCCCCGGTGTTTTGCAATATACCATGAAATGTGAAACATGATACCATCCCACCGGGACTTGAATCTATCCTGAATTGTTGTTGAGAGAAAAATATGCAGCCTTTGCAGCAACTGGCCTGGACTCTGCCCGAGAATCTTGTACTCTCGGACCTGCAGGTTTCCCTGGCAAATACATTTGACCTGAAATCCGGTCCGGTTAAAAAGAATATTCGCAGGTGGTATGACACCTTTGACTGGCGGCTTTTTCGTGCGGATCGTTTATTAAAACGGGAAGGAAGCAACTGGATACTGCAGGACTTTGACGGCAACGATCTGCATACCCTGAAAAGTGGTCAAAAAATCTTTCACTTCTCCCGCCAGTTTCCCGAATCTCCTCTTCGTACGGCTTTAGAAAAAATTCTTGATGTCCGCGCTTTGATAGAACTGGGTCGGGCGGATGTGCGCTCCATGCAGTTAGGGATCCTGAACAGGGACAGTAAAATAGTTGCCCAGTTGGAGATGGAAGAAGTCACCAGACGAAGGCAGGGGCACCGACTGGTGGCTGTCCGCGTGCAGGAGATTCGCGGCTATGCCAAATGGTTTGAAAAGGTGGCGGCCTGTATCCGTGCATTCGGTGCGGAGGTCAGGGCCGATTCTACGGATATCCTGCGTTTTATCCTTCAGGAAAGTGGCCGGGAGCCACTCGATTACAGTTCCGGCTACGACGTGCCCCTTGATCCGGGAATGAAGAGTATTGAAGCGATTGCCCTTATCTATCGTTTTCTTCTGAACAATATACAATGCAATGAACAGGGTGTTATTGACGACATCGACACGGAATTCCTGCATGACCTCCGAGTGGCGGTCAGGCGGACCCGTTCCGGCCTTTCCCTTATCAAGGATGTGCTCGACGCCGAGGTGTCGAGACGCTACAAGAAAGAGTTTAAATATATCGGCGGGATTACCGGCCCTGTCCGCGATTTGGATGTCTATCTCCTCAGCAGGGGCTCCTATACCGCCAGGCTGCCGAAGCGGCTGCGCCGGGGTATGGATTATTTTTTTGAAGATATTAAAACCCGCCGTTGGCAGGAACAACGAAAATTGGTCCACCTCCTGGAAGGAAAACGTTATCAACAGATCCTGACTGACTGGGCGAAAATGCTTGATGATGAAAGTGGACTTCCCCCCGGAGAAAATAGCGATGTCCCCATTGCCATTCTGGCTGGAAAAATTATTCACAAACGTTTTCGAAGGGTCCTGCGAGATGGAACAAAAATCCATAAGAACACACCGGACAGAGACCTGCACTGTCTGCGCATAGAGTGTAAAAAACTTCGCTACAGCCTGGAATTTTTTTCTTCACTCTATAACCAGGAGCAGATGAAGCAGTTGATAAAACAATTAAAGATGCTGCAAAATAATCTTGGTGATTTTAATGATCTTTCCGTCCAGCAACAAATGCTGGCCGATTATCTTACACAAATCAGGCCGAGAACTGTTAAATCAAGAGAACTTGCCGCTTCAATCGGTGGGCTGATGACGGATTTAAACAGGCAGCACAGCGAAGTGCGGGCACATTTTGAATCAACCTTTGCCCATTTTTCACGCAGGAAAAATCTTGACCTGTATCATAAAATTTTTAACCGGTAACTGTCGTCGGGTACCGGGCAATACGTTGTAACCAGCATGGCTGGACCAAAATTTCAGGCCACAGCCGCAACGGACGATGAAAACCCCTTGCTCCGGCATGGGCAGGCCCTGCCTCAAGGGATTTTCGGATAAACAGCAAACAACGAGGGAAATATGGCTGTTATTGCTATATATAACATCAAAGGCGGTGTAGGAAAAACCGCAACCAGTGTCAACCTGGCCTACTTGTCCGCCGACTCCGGCAGAAAAACCCTGATCTGCGATATGGACCCGCAAGGATCGGCCAGCTATTATTTTCGCATCAAATCTCCAAAAAAATTCAATGCCGACAAACTCCTTAAAGGAGGCAAGGCCATAGCCAAAAATATAAGGGGCACGGATTATCCGGACCTTGACCTGCTGCCCGCCGATTTTACCTATCGGAACCTGGATCTGGCGCTGGATGATTTTAAAAAATCCACCCAGCGCATAAATAAAATCATTCAACCGCTCACTGCTGAATATGAGAATATTTTCTTAGACTGTCCACCAAACATCACCCTGCTTTCGGAAAATATTTTTAATGCCGCCGATATCTTACTGATTCCATTTATCCCCACAACACTTTCTCTTCTCTCTTTTCAAAAACTCCTTAATTTTTTCAAAAAAACAGGCGTCGATCGTAAGAAACTGTATGTTTTTTTCTCCATGGTCGAAAAAAGAAAAAAAATGCATTTCGATATGATGACCCGTTTCGGCAAAAGAAAAAGGGTGCTGCGACAGCCCATTCCCTTTCTTGCCGATGTGGAAAAGATGGGCATTTTCAGGAAACCGGTATTGGAAATAGCGCCGAAATCTCCAGCTTCTCGTGCCTACCGCATCATGTGGCATGAGGTCGAGAAAATTTTAACAAAAAAATAACCCTGGAGATCGCCAATGCCCGCCAGCAAGGAAAACCTGATCTGGATCGACCTCGAGATGACCGGCCTGGACCCGATGACCGATCAAATCCTGGAAATTGCAACCATTATCACCGGACCGGAGCTGGATGTCCTTTGCCAGGGACCGATGCTTGCCATCCATCAGCCTGAGGACATTCTCGAACAGATGGACCAATGGAATACCAGCCATCATTCGTCCTCCGGCCTGCTGGAACGCGTACGGACATCCACCGTTTCCCTTGATCAGGCTGAACAACAAACGCTGTCGTTTGTTAGACAATGGGTACCGGAGCAGACCTCGCCCATCTGTGGTAATTCCATCTGCCAGGATCGGAGGTTCCTTGCCCGGCTGATGCCTGAACTTGAACGGTTTTTCCATTACCGCAACCTGGATGTCTCCACGTTAAAAGAGCTTGCCCGGCGATGGGCTCCTGACGATATCAAAGAATTTCCCAAAAAAAACATCCACCTCGCCTTAGATGACATCAGGGAATCCATCGACGAATTAAAGTATTACCGCAAACATATGTTGAAAATTTAATTTTTAGCCCGCATATTTGACGGGTTAGTGTTGAGGAGTTGTCATGTTAAAATTTTTCCCGGGTATCCTTCTCGTCCAGGGAGTGACCATCGCTCTTTTTTTCGCCGTCATGCAGGCAGGGCTTGACAATACCCAGTTGGTGTTGGCCATCGGCTTACTGGAAATTTTGTTTTGTGTGCTGGCATCCTTCTGGTTTTCCGCCATGACCCGGCAACAGCACCGGAATGAACTGGCAACCATCAAGGAAGAACACGCCCTGGAACGGGAAAAAATCAAAGTCTCTGCCGAACGACAAAAATCAAAAATATTAAACAAAAGTCAACAGCAGATACTCAAAGAAACCAAACGGGCCAATGCTGCGGCCAATTTCAAGGTCGGCGCTGCATTTGCCGGTGCCCTGGCCTTTGGCGGCATCATGCTCTATTCACAATTTGTCACCGTTGGCCTGCTTATCCTGACCACGGCCGGCGGCGGCCTTGCGGGCTATCTCGTCCGGGGAAAGCAGCTTGCCCGGGCCCGGAAACAAGTGATAACAGCACGGCCACAGGAGAAAATCCCTCAAAAGAAGGAGAAAAAGTCTTAAGTACTGCACCACAATGTGACAGCCCACTCCATTTCCTATATCATCCTGATAACCTTACTCTTTTGCTGGGAACCATTCCCAGTACCGTATTCCTCCCCAATGGATCTTTTTTCCTTGACTTTATTTGCACAAACAGGATAGATATATTTCATCATAATAAATGATTGTTCATTCATTTATTGTTCTTTCCATATGTCTGAGCTTCCAGCGCCCGCGGATTTCAGGATGAACTGCCGAACTGGTTTTTTTTTGTTTCGGCGTTTCATCCTGTAGTCCGACCAAGACATTCTATTGCCGATACGTTTTCATCGTGGCGCAAACCATGGGATTGGCTTCTTTGAATTATCGGCCCTATTTTTCAGTACCCATGCGGGATTTGGCAGAGGAAAAGGGCATTTTTCTCTCATGATTCAAGCCCTGTCTTGAATCCTTCCAGGTTGCAGCGCATTCTTGGGCCCTTTTCCTCCTGCATGGCTTTACTGATCATGACTATAACTAATTTACATTTTTTTTATCATTGACCTGAAAAGCAACACCACGACTAACTTCACACGAAAAAAGGAGGTGATGAGGATTTCATGCATTGAAAAAGTGGAACCTTTACAATGCATAGCGTGCTGGCAAGATGAAAAATTTCTTAACACAAAAGTCTTACCAAAAGGAGGAAACAGGGGAAATGTTGAAAAAAATGTTGCTCGCAGCAGCCTGTCTTGCGCTGGTTTACGGCTGTGCCGAGATGCGTGAAAAAAGAGCCATGGTACTCAAGGCGCCGACGATCTCACCGGAAGCCGAGTACATAGGTTCGGAAACCTGCCTGGAGTGTCATGAGGATTTTGACGCTGACGGGCGTAATATTCATATGAAAATTGCGGAATTTGAGGCAGCAAGCTACCGCCATGGTTGTGAGGCCTGTCACGGGCCGGGTTCTCTGCATGCTGATTCCGAAGATCCTGTCAATATTCTCCGTTATGGAGAAGAAGGAATGACCCAGGCGGAAATAGCCGCGGTCTGTGTTACCTGCCACCAGAGCGGTGAACAGATGAACTGGTCGAGTTCTGAACATGCCTTCGAGGGACTTGCCTGCATCTCCTGTCACACCGTCCATCACAACACCAGAAAAAAACTGCTCAAGGATGAGAGCATATCACTGTGCGTGAGCTGTCATCAAAACCAGAAAGCAAAGATGCATTTTCCTTCTCACCATCCCTTAAAGGAAGGAAAAATGACCTGTGACAGCTGTCACAGTCCCCATGGTTCAGCCAATGGCGAACCGGGCATGCTGAAAACCGAGGAACGTCTGAACGACCTCTGTTTCGAATGCCATGCCCGCTACCAGGGTCCCTTTGTTTTTGAACACGCTCCTGTTGCCGAGAGCTGCCTGGAATGTCACGATCCCCATGGCACGGTTGCCAACGATCTGTTGAAACAAAATGAGCCGTTTCTTTGCCTGCAATGCCATGAAGGTCATTTCCATGCCAACAGAAAGGGGTTAACCGGCCTGCGAACCCAGTATAAACCGGGAAAAACAATTGCCGGTACACTTGATGCGTATAACAACAATACGAATCATTTTGTCAAGGGCGACGGCACTCATGACTGGGCAGCAGGGATGCTCACCAAATGCACCACCTGTCACCAGTCCGTACATGGTTCGGATGTTCCATCCCAGGCCGGCAGGTTAAAAGGCAGAGGACTCACCCGTTAAACAGGAGGCGGATAACATGAAAAAGCATTTTATACACGGTATCGCTCTTGTCGGGATAGCTTTCCTTGCACTGAGCGGATCAGCATTTGCTGAAGAAGATGAGGCCACGAAGGTAGAGGCGTCAGTCACTGCCGGTTTTACGTTAAATGATACCAATGACAAAACATCGAGAGCCGCAGAATATCAAAGTCTGGGAGATGAAGACATCCTGCCGGCCTTTGGCGCTTCCCTGTTTTTTGAAGGAGGCAGCACGGAATTTTCCTTTGACGGCATGTATCTCGATGACCAGGACATGCAGTTTGAAGGTGAAGCCGACTTCAACCGTATTCTTGGTATTGAAGCGGAATATCAAAAATTCTACCATCGCCTGGGCCAGGATGAACTCCTGGATATGCGGGCCACATCGGCAGCACCCGGTCAGGGAGCCCAGTTATGGCACAGCTATGAATATGCGCCGACCTGGAATGTGAACTCGGACACGGCACCGGATAAAGAATTCGGCATCAACTGGTCCCAGTGGGAGGCAAAGGGTGTTATTCGTCTGCCCAGCCTGCCCGGCGTACAATTCGGCCTTTCAGCCCGGGAACAGTTTCGTCAGGGCCACGAACAATCCATGGCCATGACCAAATGCGGTTCCTGCCATATCGTATCACACGAGAAAGATGTGGATGAAAAAACCCTTGACTTCAAGCCTTTTGTCAAGGCTGATCTCGGACAGCTTTCTTTGGAATATACTTTTCTTTACCGGGAATTTATCAACGATAGTAATAAAACTCTGCATCGATATAACCCGGCGACCCATCCTTTTGATCCCACGTCAAGCAAATACGGCTCGGTCAACTATGATTACAGAGATGGTGATCTGGAAATAGATCGTATTCCGGAAACGGAAAAATTTGTCCACACCGTTAAAGCCAAGTATGACATTAACCAGTCTCAGAACGTTTTTGCCAGTTTTGTCAATTCCACCACGACCAATACCAGTGTTGATGAGTTGAACCGGGTGGCGGACGGCGGCAGCAACAGTGAACTGGACGTCGATTACAATGCCGGTATGCTCAACTGGTCGGCCTGGCTGAATAAGGAACTTAAATTTAATGTCAGTGGCCGGTATCAGAATATTGATGGTGATGATGCAACCTATACGCTGAAAGGAAAAACCGGCTCTCCGGCAGATGATATCACTTATACCCGGAAATCCGATGAAAGCCGCGATGTCCTGAAGCTGAAGGCTGACGTTATGTACCGGGCGCTCAGGGACCTGACCCTGCGGGGCGGTTATGAGTTTGAATCGATTAACCGGGACAATGTTGATTTTCTGCTGGAAAAAGACACCAACATCCACAGAATCAAGGCAAAAGCCCGCTGGCGGGCTGCCCGTGGTCTGACGCTTAACGCCGGCTACAAGTTTATCTATGACACGGATCCCTATACCATAGAAGATGCGGCTTATCCGACCCACATTGATCTTGGTGTCAACGATCAGGGATTCTGGGACGGTTTTATCAACGATCCCGTTACCGGCAGGTATATTGTCGGGGCCCCCAGGTTCCAGGCTAAAAATACCTATAGCAAGTATGTATATGGAACCAGGACAGAAAACATGTCGGCTGACCCTGAATTTGAGCATCAACTCAATCTGAAGGCCAACTGGATTCCGACGGATAGCAATATGTTTGTTGATGGTTATTTCCGATATACCTATGGTACAAATGATCAGGATCTCAGCTATGATTATAAAAATCAGTTGATGGATACCGGACTGGACGTGACCTTTAATCCGGCTGAAACGCTGTCACTGACCTTTGGATATAACTATTTCAACAGACAGAAGGATTCGGAGTTTTTCATACCGTATTACCATGGCTGAGGTGGTATATTATCGGACGAGGTTCGTCCGAACAGATCCAGCATGAGCTATGACGATTCCGTACACACCCTGATGGCTACCGCCAACTGGCAGGCCATGGATAAACTGAGTTTTAACTTCGGTATTGCCTTTTCAATGGCCCAGAGTGAAATGGAGGATATCTATTTTGTTAGTGATCCCCATACCAATGGTGATCGCTTAGATGCCGCAACTCCATGGAAAGGTACGTATGACGTGGTAAACACCAATGAGATGGAAAGCTATTCAAAACTGGAATACAACACTCTTGATCTTAACATGGAGGCACTGTACTCCATCTCAGACAATATTGACCTGACTGTCAAATATCTGCTGACCAATGTTGATGACCAGGAAAACTATGTCTATGGTGATGAGTCGGGCCTGTATCATTCCCTGCGCGCATGGGTGACATTTCGCTTTTAACTGTATGAACTGAACCAGGGGATTGGTCCCCTGCCGGGCCGGTGAATTCTTTGTATTATTCACCGGCCTTTTTTATTCATTCCGACAAAAGGGAGAGCAGGTTGACAGCAAAGGACGCGGCGCATATACTGGATGTAGAACGTAGAGAACCTGTGAAGAATAATTTCCTGCTGCCGGCAGGATTGCATCCCGTGGTGTTTTTTGATCGTTAATTGGTCTTTTCTTAATGTTGCGGTGATTGATCTCTAAAAAAATTATGCAAAGTGCCGACAGCGCGAAAATCAAGGAATCGATCCTGCGGGAGGTATACGAAGACAACCAGAGATTAGCAGACCCTTATCCACAGTCTGCTTATCTTCGGCACAGACAGCATTTAAAAAGCATATCCCGCCCTTTTCCCATTCTGCTGGTAACTCTCCTTTTTATCCTGATCTATTTTTTTCCAAATCCGGGGAAAAAAACGCAGATAGAGCCTGCTGCCCCCGTTATCACAAATTCCGTATTTCCATGGGCCAAAATTATTTATAAGCAACATCTACCTTCATCTCCAACACCGATCGTCTCCTTTGATGCCGGACAACTTCTGGATTATGATTTACTGCTCAATCACAACAATATCCGTTTAAGCTCTGTTTTCGGGCTTGGGGTGCAAACCATTGTCATTGACCCGGGCCACGGAGGAAAGGATCCTGGTGCTATCGGCAGCCAGGGTACCAGGGAAAAGGATATTGTCCTGGACATCGCCCTGCAGCTGCGAGACCAGTTGACGAAAACCGGCAGGTACAAAGTGCTGCTCACCAGGGAAAATGACACCTTTATCTCTCTTGCCGACAGGGTAAAATTTGCCAACGCAAACAGGGCTGATCTCTTTATCTCTCTGCACATCAATGCCCTGCCGCAAAAAGAGTTCAATGTTACCGAGACCTATTACTTTGGCCCGCCTTCGGACCTGCATACCTTGCGATTAGCCGAACAGGAAAACCGTGGCTCCGAGATACTGACGGGAGACTTCAAAAATATGATCAAGAAGATTGGCGATGTGCTTAAAGAACAGGAATCGGCCACACTTGCCTCGACTCTCCAGCACAGCCTCTTCTCCAACATGAAAAAATATGATAGAGTTATAGCTGATAATGGAATTAAAATTGCCCCGTTTGTTGTCCTGTTAGGGGTAGACGCACCCAGCGTCCTGGTTGAAATTTCCTGTATCAGCAAAAATGAAGAGGAAACAAACTTAAACAGTCCGGTCTACAGAGAGAAAATCACAACTTCTCTGAAAAAAGGAATAACCGGTTATCTCACGCAAAGACATGCACAGGTAGTCAAAGGAGATGATAATGGCAAAAAAATCCACAACAAAAAAGGCTGACACAACCCTGCTGGTCGGCATTGACCTGGGGACCTCAAGAAGCGCTATTTCGTCAGACAACGGTAAGAAAAAATGGGTCGAAAGTTATGTCGGCTGGCCCAGAGACTTTATCGCCAGAAAGGTCGTCGGCAAGCCCATGCTCTTTGGTGAGGAGGCCGTAAAACACAGATTATCTCTCGACATGTATCGTCCCCTGAAAAACGGGGTCATCAAAGAGGGAACAGCCCGGGATGAGGAGGCTGTCAAGGAACTGATCCGCCACCTCATTACATTGGTGCAAAACGCAAAAGATGCCGAAAAAATCAGGGCTGTTGTCGGGGTGCCCGCAGAGTCATTCAAGGTGAACAAGGTTGCACTGAAAAAAGCCGTAGCCGAGTTTGCGGAATCGCTTTTTGTTGTTTCCGAACCTTTTGCCGTGGCCTATGGCGTCGGCGCTCTTGATAACGCGCTGGTTATCGATATCGGTGCCGGAACGGTGGACTTCTGTATTATGCACGGCACAGTGCCCTCGGAAGAAGACCAGCGCACCGTACTCACTGCCGGTGACTATATTGATCAACAGTTGTTTACTTTTCTTGAGGAACGTTATCCGGAAGCAGATTTCAACCTGAATATGATTCGCCGCTTTAAAGAACAGCACAGCTTTGTCGGCAATGCAGAAGAAGAGGTGGAAGTGGAAATCCCGGTGGAAGGGAAATCTACTGTTCACAACATAACAGAAGAAATAAAACGGGCCTGTGAATCCATTTTGCCTGCTGTCGTAGAGTCCACCCTGGAACTCATAGCCAAATTTGACCCCGAATATCAGGACGCAATCAGGGAAAACATTATCCTGGCAGGAGGTGGCAGCCAGATCAAGGGCCTGGCCGAATATCTCGAGAAGACCATAGGCGAATATGGCCCGACAAAGGTCAGGCTTGTGGAGGATCCCCTGTTTGGCGGAGCCGACGGCGCTTTGGAGTTAGCAAGAGAAATGCCCGAGGATTACTGGACAAATTTGTAAGGGGGCCTTGAAAAATCAATTTTTTTCTTTTCCACTTACAACGTGTACTGTACCACGGATGGCGCTGCGCAAAGTCTTCACTCATCTGCGACGCCTCTAAAAAACAGGCAAATCAACCACCTACGTTCTGAGCAATAATTTCGTTAAGGATTGTCCTTAACTCGGCATGATATTTATCATAGGGAATATATTCATTCTTGGCGGCACCAAGTTCCATCTGCTTTGCAACCCCGGCGGGCCGGACAAGACCAAGATTAAGTAGATTTCCCTTAACAGCATGGGCGGCGGCGCGAATCGCTTCACAATCATCATCTTTTATCCCCCGGTCCACCTTGTCGAGGTTGGCGGTCAAACTTGCGGCAGATGTTTTCAATATCTGCCGCATCTGGCCCGGATTAAGCATATAGCTCTTGGTAAGATGATGTTTGACAGCTTCTATGATGCTTTCTTTTTCGCCGGTAGAAGAAGTATCCTGCTCCTTGTCCGCTCTCTCAATCTCCATATCATTTACAGAGAGGGCCTGATCCCCGGTGGCAGTGAATTTCTGCAGCACCTCAACCACCTGCTCAGGCTGAAAGGGTTTGGTTAAATAGGCATCCATTCCCTCATCGAGACAACGATTACGGTCGCTGTCCATGGCATGGGCGGTCATGGCAATGATCGGTATATAGTTTCCGGAAATCTTTTTCCCTAATCGGCCAAGCAGCTGCGCCGATAGTTGCACATCCGGTTCGTTTCCTTTTTCCATGGCCCGGATGACCCGGGTGGCCGTTATTCCGTCCATTTCCGGCATCTGCACATCCATTAGGATAACATCAAAGGTCTTCTCACAGAGAAGCTCCAACGCCCGTAATCCGTTTTCCGCCGCCTGTACCTTCTGTCCCGACGATTCCAGGAGAATTGTGCCCAGCTCACGGTTGGCCTCATTATCCTCCACGAGAAGAACGCTAAGCCCGCTGACTCGGTTGCGCCGGGTCGCATCAAGTTGACAGACCTGCTGTACTTCTGATTTTGCACACGATGGCAACATGATGGTGAAGGAGAAGGTGGAGCCAACGCCTTCGGTACTGTCAAGATTAATATCCCCACCCATCAGCTGCACCAGCTGCCGGCAAATGGCCAACCCAAGGCCGGTTCCGCCATAGCGTCTGGAGATGGAGCTGTCCGCCTGCTGAAAGCTCTGAAAGAGATGACGCTGTTTGTCCTCGGGGATACCGATGCCGGTATCTTTAACGGCAAAGTGAAGAATTTTATTCTTCCCTGTAGAAGAGGCGGCATCCAGAGAAATCCTGATGTTTATTTCACCCTGGTCGGTGAATTTAATACCATTACCGACCAGGTTAATCAGTATCTGCCCCAAGCGCACGGCATCGCCGACAAAAGCCTCGGGAACGTTCTTATCCAGATCAAGAACAAGGGTCAGATTTTTGTCTCCGGCCAGGCCGATCATGGTCGAGTAGACGTTATCCAGAAGTGTTTCCATGAGAAAGGGCTGTTCTTCAAGCAGCAGCTGCCCCGCCTCGATCTTTGAAAAATCAAGGATGGAGTTTAATATGCCCAGCAACATGGCGGAGGAGGTCTCTATCCTGGTGATATACTTCTTCTGGATCGGATCCATTTCGGTTTCCTGTACCAGCCTGGTCATACCGATAATGGCATTCATGGGTGTCCGGATCTCATGACTCATATTGGCTAAAAAATCCGACTTGGAACGGCTCGCCTCCTCGGCCCGCTCTCGAGCCTCTTCCAACTGTTTCTGGTATCCATGAATTGCGGTCATATCCTGAATGATCCACACCGCCCCTTTCTCGTCAAGAGCAGATCGGTCCACGGCCTGACCGGTCAAACGAACCCAGATGTCTTCACCTCTTCCATTAATGGTTTTGTATTCTACATCAACAATTTTTCCTTTGCGCAATTCCGGATAATGCTCAAGAGCAAAATTTTTATACTCCTTGCTGCTCGAAAAAAGAATACTGGTATCCTTGAGCATCAGTTGCTGAACAGGCATCCCTATTATCTCAGCCGCCGCTTCATTGACTCCGATAATTTTTCGTCCTTTTACATAGGCAATGCCGGCTCCGGCATGCTGGACAATAAGCTCAAGTTCCGCCAGCTTGTCCTGAAGTTGTCCTTCAATCTTCACCTTTTCCGTAACATCGTTTTTTACAGCGACAAAATGACTGATTTTAGAATCTTCATTACGAACAGGAGCAATAACCGCATCCTCCCAATAGAAAGAACCGTCTTTCTTCCTGTTGCAGAATCGGCCATGCCAAACTTTACCGTTCTTGACCACCTGCCACATCTGGCTGTAATATTCAGGATCCTGCTGACCGCTTTTCAATATCCTGGGGTTTTGCCCTAACGCCTCTTCTCTGCTGTAACCCGTAACCCTTGTAAACGCAGGATTTACATACCTGATCTGCCCATCAATGTCGGTGATAACAATAGAGCTTGCACTCTGGTCAACCGCAGCCTCAAGCAGCCTGATCTTTTCCAGATCCTTTATTCGCTGTCGCAGATCAGTTATAAAGGCGTAACGAAAAAGCGGTTTGCCCTGATTGTCTCTCATCAGGCTGGCGTCAATATGCACCGGCATGTTCTTTCCTTCGATATCACGCATATTCACCTTCAACCTGCCGTGTTCAGAGTGAAGGATCCCCTTCCTGTCGAAAATTCGAGGGATATCTTCAGCGGCAAACAGCTTTGCCGGAGATTCACCGACCAGCTCTTCCGAACTACGGCCAAGCATGGTACACAGGGTTGTGTTGACGGATTCCAGAACAAAACCATCCGGCTGCATAATCCAGAACCCATCTCTATTCTGCTCAATGACGGTCTTGAACCGCTCCAGATTTTCATCCTTCAAACGTTTTTCCAGGGTAAGTTCTTCCTCCATTTCCGCCAGCCGCGCCCGTTGCCGCTCTACGGAAAGAGAAAAAACAGCTACTGGAATCAGGGCAAGAAAAAAAGAAACGACAAGCAGCAGCATGGTGCGGGCAAGGAGGGGAATACCGGCCCCCACATGGTTCCCGTTAAAAGAATGAAAATAATAGAAGCTTCCCGGAATAACGGGCTGCAGATACAGGCTGCACTGTTTTTCCCGCAAAGAAACCCGCAGAAAGCCCCGGTTGTAAAGATGATTCCAGGTCCCGGGAGCAAAGCCGATATCCCGCAGGGTGGAAATGTCAAACTGCCGGCTGGACTTGAGCAAATCCTGCTGCAGCACTGAATTATCCAAAACCCACAAACCCTGCACATCATGAGAGGCAAGGACTCCGGATGTTGAAACAATACCGTTGGTCGGCAAATGACCCTGCCTTTTCGTGCCGGTGTCATCTCCGGCAACCAATCCTGCCTTGACAAGAAGTTCCAAGGGATCAACCTTGATAACCACTACTCCCCCCTTTGCCGCCCCCTGCTCCATGCGCCGGGAGAGATAAAGACCAAGACGTTTGGATGTCACCCCATAGGCAAAATAACTGCCGCTGCCCCTGGCAGCCGCCTCGGTAAAATAAGGACGAAAACCATAATTCTTTCCTTCAAAACTATGGTTACTTGATAAGATACAGGTGCCGGTCGGATCAAGAACATAGGCGTCAAGGATGGACTCCGCCTGCTGGATCTGCTTAAGATAAATCAACGCCGCCATCTTCTGCCGGGGAAGCGCTTGTGCATCCAGACCGACAAACAGAGGGTTTTTAGCAAGCAGATCGGCAACATAGCGGAGCACCTCTACTTCCCGCTGGAGGACACGGCTGTCGGCCCGAACCTTTTCTGCAATCAGTGACATCTCATACTGACGAAAATTCGTATAGGCAATAAAGGAAACAACAAGACCAACAGCCATCAGGAGCAACACGAGACCCAGGCTTTTCCTGTTCGATCTGAATATTGATTTTCCGGTCATTGCAATCCGCCTTCTTCACTAAAAAAACACAAACACCCCGAATACATTTTCAAACCTGTTTAAGGCTGCAAAATTTACCCTGCTCTTTGTAGTATACTGATCGGCAATGAAAAGACAAAACAAACATGCCATTTGATAGAAAAACCTTCCGCACGAACATTCAGGGGCCAATACCATTTACATATAATCGGCCCATAATGAATATTGTAAAGTGGGCAAAGATAGGGTACCTTCTCAGATTAAATATATTTTAGTTCTTTAATATCAAATTGTTGCCTGTCAAAGGAGGAGAAACTATGGGCCGAAATTCAGATATTACCATCGATGAAATCCATCGGGCGCAGGAAACGTGGGGCACTGGTATCGTAACCATAGGAAAAATCTATACCGATGGCGGTAATTATTTAAAGGCAGCCAGGGAACATCTCAATACTCTTTATGCCTTTGAAGCGGGGCCGGTACTCTTCAAACCGACAAAGGCGTCTGAAGTGCAATTTCGCCCAACCACGGAAGCCGCTCTTTCTTACTTTGCTGGTGGAAATGATACATACAGAGAAGATCAAGGATTTGCCATTCACCCATGGGTCAAGGTACGTTTTGAGAACGTCCTGACCTATTTCCACGGTGACTATGCGGTTGCCATGGGTAACTATTTTTTTTCCGAAGCCAATGGGAATGAGGTCAAGGTTGAATATACCTTCGGGTACCTCAAGGATCAGGAGGGAAAGCTAAAAATTAACCTGCACCATTCTTCCGTACCTTTCAACGCCGGCTGACTATCCACGAGAAGACATACGACGAAAAACGTTCTGTCAGCCGAACATGACAATGGTCTGTTCGGGACAATGTTCAATGAGCCGGTTTGAAACCGAGCCCATGAACAGTTCTTTTAATGCACCGCGGTCCCGGCGGCCCATGAAAATGAGTTCAGCGCCATAGTTCTGAACTTCATCGACAAGAACATCGGCCGGATCTCCAAAAGTCTGCCGCTTGATAATACTGTCACCGGCAACCCCTTTTGTCAGAAGCAGCTCTTCAGCGCGGTCAAGAAGAGTGGAATCCATCTCAATAGCTTTCTGACCTTCAGTAAATTGAAGACTGTACGCAGAGACATCAAAAACGCTGGCTAAAATGATTTTTTCCAGCTTGCTGCCGCAGGCGGCGGCAAGGACTCCGGCCCGTTCCAGAGCCATCCAGGAATTTTCCGAATTATCCAGAGCCACGAGACAACAATCCGGCGGGCAGTTGATGGGGCGGGTTCCGGTTAAATAGATAGTGGCCTGGACATCGCGGTGCAAAATTCCGGCTGCCACATGCCCCATTCCATTCCCGTCATGCGATGTGGAATGCCGTTCCAAAATAAGCGAAGAATACTCACCTTTATTGGCCATTTCCACAATGCGGTCCACCGGGTCGCCATCTTCAATGAAAATATTAACGGCAGCGGAAATACCCGCCTTCTCAAGCTCACTTTTTGCCTGATTAAGCGTCGGCTTGATTTTTTTGTCAATATGATCCTGTCGTAATGCAGCAAACAGATCCGTGGTTATCACACGTGCCGCCCGCGCATCAATATTGGCCATGTGCTCACTGAGATAACGGCCACCCGTAACATGATACAGTGTTATTTTATCAATCCTTTCATGCAGGATCGAGGCAAGACACTGCATTAAAGCCACCGCTTCAGCGCGGGAACTGGTGGTATCAACGGGAATTAAAAATTCGGTTAACGCATTTTCAGAATTCATTTTTTTACTCCTTATCTGCTAATAGGCAAGCAGAAGCCATACATTGGCGATGGCTACGCTGATAATCATGAAGGGGAAGGCCACTTTCATAAAACCCACAAACTTTATCGGATAGCCGGCGGATTCGGCGATACCGATGGTAACCACGTTGGCGCTGGCACCGATCATGGTGCCGTTGCCGCCGAAACAGGCGCCAAAGGCAAGGGCCCACCAGAGCACCCCGCTCTCAGCGCCCGGGATGACCTGGGTCAGATAACCGACAATGGGCAGCATGGTTGCAGTAAAGGGAATATTGTCAACAAAGGCGCTCATGATAGCCGATACCCAGAGGATGAGGCAGATGGAGGTTACCAGGTTGCCATGGGAAAGATTGAGGACCCAGTCTGCTACAATATCAAGCAATCCGGTCTCTTCAACAGCCCCGACCAGCATAAAGAGAAACATGAAAAAAAGCAGGGTGGTCCATTCAATATCCTTTTCAATGAGCTCCAGAAGATCAATCTTCTTGGTCATCAGGCCATAGGTAAACAGCAGAGAGGCGCCGAACATGGCGGCAATGGAGACTTCCATGTGCAGCACACCATGGGTCAGAAACATGGCAATCACCATGGCCATGATAATAAGTCCCACCGAGAGCAGAGTGGTATCAGTGATCTGATACTCCTCCCGCAACTTGGCAATAAAGGCCTGAATATCCGTCACGGTCGCCTTTTTAAATTCTTTGCCGTAGGCCAGTTTGGTATACCCGAACAGGACAACCATGGCTGCCACACAGACAGGCGCCAGATTCTTGACAAATTCCATAAAGGTGAGCCCGGCATAGGAACCGATCATAATGTTGGGCGGATCACCGATAAGGGTAGCGGTACCCCCGATATTAGAGGCCAGAATTTCTGGAATCAACAGGGCCAACGGCGAGATACCAAGTGAAAGGGCAATCTCAATGGATACCGGGGTGAGCAAGAGCATGGTGGTGACATTGTCAAGAAAGGCCGAGGATACGGCGGTAAAGGCCATAAGAATTACAGCCAGAATCATGACATTGCCCCTGGCTAACTGATAACACTTATAGGCACACCACTGGAACACGCCGGTATGCTTGAGAATACCGACAATAATCATCATGCCCATGAGCAGGAATATTACGTTCATGTCAATGGCATGAATGGCGCTCTCATAGGAAAGGATGTGGTACTCGGGATTAAATGTGCCGATCGTGTAGCTGATAACCAGCATGGTCGATGCACCAAGCATGGCCGCAAGTGTTCGGTGCAGCAG
>JANTGH010000057.1 GCA_024763055.1 Desulfobulbaceae bacterium | reverse complement strand
TTAAGACCCGCCACAGAACACTACTCCTCGGAGTCTACGCTTACCTGTATATCTGTGTTTTTACTTAGCCATCTTTAAACGTTGTTTTGACTTTTTACGAGTTCATCTTTAGTAAATTATTTAATTAAGAAGATTATCAAGCTGTTGGTCAATAGAGGCTATAACTTCCGGCAATTGCTTCGGATTTTTCTTTGCCGCTTTCTTCAACTCTTTTCCCCACTGTTGGAGCATGTTGTTATCAACTCTCCGGACAGCATTTTCTCTGCTCCACTCCATGCCGATCTTCCGGCCAAGCTGCTCAAGTCGGCACTGTTGATGTTCGCGAAGCTTTTCAGGGGTATGGGCAAGTATATTTTTTGTAATGTCCTTCCAGCCTTCAATAAGAAAAGTTCCTTCCTGAAAAGTTTTATACCATTTCATTTCCTCAGCAGTTAAACCGCTGACCCCAATACTGCAATTAGCCTGAGAGGAAGAGACTGCAGAATTTTGCGTAACAGCGGCAGATGCGACACCTGCCGGCAAACAGAGGCAAAACACAAGAATGGACAGTGTGGGAAGCTTCATGGCACAATCTCTATAACATGCTGATTTGAAGTTAAATTAAAATTATTTACAGATATTTTTTTTTAACAATAATTTTCTCTCTTGTCAAGCCGGAGAAGGAAAAAAGTTCAATTTTTTAAACTTTAACATTTAAATGACGACAAAACAGCAAAATAAAAAAGAGAAAAAAGAGCAATGCACAACAGGGAACAAGAAATCATGATCCGTACCGCGGTGACAATGTCTTCCTTGACCGGGGCAAGCTTATCATTCCCAATTGTCTGTTTTTTCACTGTTTTTCCAAAATAGTCACTTGGCCCGCCCAACTGCAGACCCAAGGCTCCAGCCATTGCCGCCTCAGGATAACCGGCATTAGGACTCGTGTGTTTACGCTTGTCACGCTGTAAAATTTTCCATGTAAAAAATCCATCTTTTCCGGTGATAAAAGATTCAACAACGATGATCATTGCCGATAACCTGGCCGGGATATAATTGACTGTATCGTCAAGGAGTGCCGCAGCCCGGCCGAAATGTACATATTGCTCATTCTTATAGCCAAACATAGAATCCATTGTATTAACGACCTTATAGAGCAAAGCCGCTGTTGCCGCTGCCGGTAGGCAGTATTGTGCAAACCCGGCAGGCACACACAGGGTCGCGGCGCCTGCAGCAAAAAAAAGCGGGGCAATCACACCATCAGACATGTTTTCGGCCACGCTTTCCACGCAGGCACGTATAATGCCGGCCTGATCCAGCTCGGTAGTCTCCCGGCCCACGATACGGCCGACACATTCTCTGGCTTCTTCAAGGGTCCCTGTCTCCGTTGCTCTATCCAGACTATGATAGACAGCCAGGGCATGGTCGGCAAGACTACGCAGAGCCACTGTTGTATAAAGCAACAGGATTGAACCCGAAAAAATCAAAAGTGGAGAGAAAGCAGACAAGACCAGCAGCATAGACACGCATACTGTACCACAGATGAGTAAAGTACAGACCACGGTCGCCTGCCCTGCTCTGATTTCAGAGGAGACGTGTTTTCTGAAAAAAGATTCCATGCCGGAGGCTATCCATGCAATCAGGGCGACAGGATGGGGCAGATTACGGGGATCACCCAGGGCAAGGTCCAGTAAACAGGCAAACCATAAACCTGGCAGAAAGGCTTCGCCTGTCAAAGAAAAATCAGCAAACAATCGGTACACACAATCCACTGGTTACCTACAGGGAAAGCAGTTGATAAATTGCATCCATATCAAGATGATCCCGTACCTTGTCAGCCAGTCGGTCAAGCGCTGGCTCAAGATCATATACGGCCCCCACGCCTGTATACGATTTCAGTCCTGTTTTTCTGCGCAGACGATTAATCCACCAGCGGCGAAAATCATCGGAATCAAAGATTCCGTGCAGATAAGAACCCCAGTGCCCATCAGCAGTGGCGTAGCCACAGCCGGTACCATCATCAAAAGCCAGCAGAAACTCGCCCTCACAAAGGCTGATGCCATGATGAATCTCATACCCGTGTACCGGGCAGCCTGAGTGAAGATGACGGCCTTTTTTACGGGTAAGGGTTTTGAACGGTGCAAGCTCGGTTACCATATCAAGCAGGCCAAGGCCAATGCAGGATGATCCCGGGCCACCTTCAAGACCGTGCGGGTCATTTATCCTATGACCCAGCATCTGGAAGCCGCCGCAGATACCAACTATTTCAACTCCTTTTCCCGCAGCGCGGGCAATGGATTTATCCAGGCCGCTTTTGCGGATAAAGCCGAGGTCGGCAGCCACATTTTTACTGCCGGGTAGAATAATTGCGTCCGGATGACCAAAATTCTCAGGCCGGTCAATAATACGAACAAAAACATCCGGTTCTGTGAGCAGCGGTTCAATATCCGTGAAATTTGAAATATGGGGAGTATCAATCAGGACAACCTCAATATGGGCTGTCTCAGGCCTGAGCCCAGTAAAGAGTCCGGCCTTAAAACTCACGGAATCCTCCTGGGGCAACCCAAGATCATGAATATAGGGCAGGACACCTAAAACAGGTTTACTGGTGTGTGCCGATACATATTTATGGGCATCATCAAGCAGAGAGGCATCGCCTCTGAACCGGTTGACCACAAACCCGGCCAGCAGGTCACGTTCCCAGGGTTCCATGACTTCAACATGACCGATGAATGAAGCGTAGACACCACCCCTGTCAATATCGCCGACAAGCAGAGCTTTCGCGCCCGCGTATCGGGCCATTTTCGTATTAACAATATCATGCGATTTCAGGTTGACCTCGCCCGGACTGCCGGCACCTTCAAGAAGCATCACAGCATGCTCTCCGGCCAGACTGTCATAGGCCCGGCAGGCCTGTTGCCATATTTGCTTTTTATAGGCTACATATTCACGCACCTTCATATTGCCGACTGGCCTGCCGTTGACAATAACCTGGCTGCCGACATCAGAGTTGGGTTTAAGTAAAATCGGATTCATCCGCACATCCGGATCAAGTCTGCATGCTTGAGCCTGGACAACCTGGGCCCTGCCCATTTCTCCCCCGTCTCTGGTAACATAGGAGTTCAGCGACATGTTCTGCGCTTTAAACGGCGCTACCCTGCATCCATCCTGAAGAAGAATCCGACCAAGGGCTGCGACCAGTATACTTTTTCCCACGTCTGATCCTGTGCCAAGCAGCATCAGGGCAGGTTTCTTTCTGATGGGCCGAGATCTGTTTTGTTTTGCCGGTGGATGTAATATTGTCCGCAGGGCCTGGACGATTTTTTTATTTTCCGCTTCCAGGCGAACGGCAATTCTAAAGTAGCGCTGGTCAAGGTTTTGATAATTTTCACAGGGCCTGATTGCGATATGGTGATGGTTCAATAATTTATCTGCAAGCCGGGTTCCGTCATATTTGTGATGGTCGCAACGAATGCAGATAAAATTCGCGATTGAGGGTAAGGGATGAAGCGAGGGCAGGCGGCCAAGATCGTCAAGGAGACGTTGTCTTTCTTTTGTGACAACAAGCCGGCTTACCTCAAGATATTTTTTGTCATGAAGACATGCGGATCCGACCACCTGGGCCAAGGTGTTAACATTCCAGGGAGCTCTCGCTAACTGAAGCCTGTTACAACTTTCAGGAGTAGCGGCAAGAAAGCCGAGACGCAGGCCTGGAATGGCAAAAATTTTAGTCAACGAATAGAGCACCAGCAGATTATCCGCAGATCCGGCAAGACTTGCGTAGGAAGGAACAAAACCGGCAAAGGCCTCGTCAATCAGGAAAAAAACATCGGGATTGCGTTGTGCCAGCTCAATAAGCTCAGCCCGGTCATTCATCTGACCGGTTGGATTGTTGGGTTGGCCGAGGATTACCAAATCTCCTGGTCGCAACTCTAATTCAAGCTGCCTGAGGTCCGGCTTGAACAACTGTTCCGGGGCAAGGGGAAAGAAACGGGTCGGGATTTCGGCCCGTTGACAGGCAAGGGCATAATCTATATATGCTGGAGCCGGAATGATTGCCCTTCTTGGTTGCAAAACTGAAGGTAAATGAAAGAGAAGTTCAGAGGTCCCATTGCCAACAATAATCTGTTGGGGAGTAAGGTTAAACGACTGAGCAATATCTACCACAAGCTGTCTGCAATCCGGGTCCGGGTAGTGGACCAGGTCAGGGATGTGGGTATTAATGAGCCGGCGCAAAAAAGCAGGCGGGCCAAGGGGATTGATATTGGCGCTGAAATCAAGAATTTCTGCCGCCTTGCAGCCAAGCTTTTCGGCAAGCCGGGTGATATTGCCGCCATGTCCGCTCATTGGCTGCTCCAGACCAGGGCGGAAAAAGCCAGAGCCGTGCAGACTTCCCCCAGTTCACAGGCCGCGCCCAGAGTATCACCGGTGGCGCCACCTATTATCTTTTTACAGATAAGGGCAAAAGCTGTAACGGTAAGAATAAAAAAAAGAATTGGCAGCAGGCAACTTCTGCCTGCAATGAGCAGGGCAAAAAGAAAAAAGAACAAAAATGCCCAGGCTCCGATCCACCATGACCGGCGGCTGTAAAACAGAGTGGCCAAACCACCTTCTTTCCTGGCATAGGGAAGTAGGGCTATAACAAGAACAATGGCGCAACGACCGGCAATCGGCACCAGCAAGGTGGCACGCACAACCTGTCCACGATCCAGGGACGACAGGGCTGTTACTTTCAGCAATAAAAGCATGACCAGGGCAATTACCCCCATGGCGCCGATGCGGCTGTCACGCATGATTTCCAGGATTTGCGACCGTGGCCGGGTGCTGAGAAAACCATCCGCAGTATCGGCCAATCCGTCGAGATGAAGTCCTCCGGAAAATCCCATCAACACAATGGTTATCAACACGGCTGCCACGAGAGATGAAAACAATGTCCAGAACAGCCAGCTTAATCCAGCTGCAATACAACCCAGGAACAAGCCGACAACAGGAAAAAAAGGCGTGGACCCGGCAATATCTTTGCCGTCACTGCCAAGCTGACCGGGACAGGGAAAAATCGTCAAAAAACGGATGGCGGCGACAAATCCTGCCATCACACGCGTCATTTGGCTGAAGTTCCAGTTACACCGGCATCGGCAAAGGTAGCTACCTCGGTCAGGACAGCCTTTGCCGCCTCAACAAGATTTAAGGCCAGGGCAGCGCCGGTGCCTTCGCCAAGACGCATGTTGAGATCCAGCAGCGGCCTGCAGCCAAGTTTTTCCTGCATGGCCTTGTGTCCCGGTTCAACGCTGCGGTGCGCGCAGACGATATAATCCCGGGTGAAGGGTTCAAGTTCCAGGGCAACAAGCGCTCCGGCCGTGGAGATAAAACCGTCAACAACTACAGGTTTGCGCTGGGCGGCAGCGCCAAGGATAAGACCTGCAATGCCGCCGATCTCAAATCCTCCAACCTTGGCCAGCACATCCATTGCATCAGCGGCATCAGGCCGGTTGACATCAAGCGCCCGTTCAATGATCTCTATCTTCCGCCGCAGCTCTGTATCATCAAGGCCAGTGCCTCTGCCGGTGAGTTCAGTTACAGGCCTTCCGGTCAAAGCTGCTGCAATGGCAGTACTCGGCGTTGTGTTGCCGATTCCCATATCGCCGGTCGCAAAGACATCAACTTCTAAGCTGAGCTCATTGGCCACCTCAATACCTGCCTCAACCGCCAAGACTGCGTGGGTCCTGGTCATGGCCGGGCCATGGGCAATATTATTTGTGCCGGCAGCGATTTTTTTTGAACGAATTGCGCCTTTTTTGATGAGATTTTCAAAATCAGCCGCAGCCCCCATGTCGACAACTTCAACCCTCGCACCTGCCTGACCGGCCAGGGCATTGATACCAGCGCCGCCGGCAACAAAATTATAAACCATCTGAGCTGTAACCTCAGAGGGATATTTTGAAACCCCTTCAGCGGTCACCCCATGATCACCAACCATTACAACAACGGCTTTCCTGCCAACGGGAGGATCCAGAGACCGGGTCATTCCAGCGAGATCCACGGCAAGGTCCATCAGGTCACCGAGCGCCCAATGCGGCATGGTCAGCTGTTCGAGACGGGCTGTGGCCTTGTCCCGAAACGAGCCGTCCTGGGGAAAAATTTTTTGATAGGTCGCCTCAAGAAACGATACGCTTTCTGAATTATTCATGTTCATAGCTAATTGATATAAAATTAAAGGGCATTACTTAAGTTGCAGAGGGATGCCGCAACTAACCAGAAAGACCTGATCGGCGGCAGCAGCGACAATACGGTTACAGCGGCCGACAAGATCCCGATACGTCCTGGCAAGCGCATTATCCGGAACAATCCCCTGCCCGACCTCACCTGTCACCATAATCACTGTGCCCTTGTATTCTTTTCCGGCAGCAGCCATGTCTTTGGCAAGAATATCGACATCGTGTTCCCTCAATTGCCACCCCCTCCTTTCGGCATCAAAGAGCTGGTTGCTTATCCACAGGGTCAGACAATCAACTAAAATGGTCATGCCGGGTTCCGACCTTCTGATTACTTTGGCTGGGGACAACTGTTCTTCAATATTCTTCCAGCCTGCATGACAGCGAGCCTGCTGATGAAGACGGATACGCTCAGCCATCTCCACGTCAGTACCAGGGCAGGTGGCGATAAAAAGGAGACGATCGCTCAACTGTTCGGCACGCTGCTGGGCAAAGTCGGATTTACCGGACCTGCAGCCACCTGTGACAAGGATCAATGATGCCATACTCTTTATCGGTTCAGGGCCGTAAGTACTCCGCCATGCGAATACAACACAACCGTACTCCAGGACGCAGGTTTAACTTCAAACAACAGATAATTCCTGATATCAAGGCCGAGGATAAGACAGAGCAGAGTCCGGATAACACCACCATGAGTCAAGACAAGCACCTGTTCTTGAGGCTTGGATTGTACTTCATCAAGAAACGACTGAAGCCGCGCCACAAAATGGGCAACGGATTCTCCTCCTGGAAAGGTAAAATGATGATACTCTTTCCAGGCGTCAATGTCCTCGTCTTTATTGGATATTTCGGCAAAGGTCAACCTTTCCCAGGCGCCGAAATCAATTTCCCTGATTCTGGAATCAAAGCTCACCTCACGCACCACGCCATGATTTTGCAAGGACTCCAGGGTTTGTCTGGTGCGCAGCATGGGGCTGCACAGACAATCTAAGCCCCGGGGAAGACGAGCAGCCAATTGCCCGGCCTGAATTACCCCCTGTCCAGACAACACAACATCTGTGGAGCCGATCAGGCTGTCAGAAGGCGCGGTTGTTACACCATGTCTGAGAAAATGAATCTGCAGGGACATAAACTATAGGTTTAATGAAAAACGCTCAAGAAAAGGCCGGCATACCGTCGTGCGGGCAACGAAAAAGTCAAATTAGCATATCATAGGGTGGAATTCAATGGTGTTCACCCCGCGAGCGCGAGTGAAAAATAAAAAAAAGTCCACCCCGCAGCTATAAAATTTTCAGAACAGAAGCGGTAACTTTTTCTTTTTGTTGTGGCTGGTCTCTCTCTTCAAGCTGTACTAAATAGTGATGAACTCGTAAAAAGTTCGAACAATTCTTCACGATGGCTAAGTAAAAACACAGCCATACAGGTAAACGAAGCGCAGCGGAGACTCCGAGGAGTAGTGTTCCGGGGCGGGTCTTAATTATACATGTAGTATGCCTACGAATCGCCCCGGGACACACGACGCAGTAGATCGAAGTTTTTACAACGCCATCAATAGTTAATTATGAGAGAGGATTGCAATACAACTGCAATATATTTTTTTATATACCTTCAGCAAGTGCGCGGTCATAAAGTTTTCCTACCCCATATTCCTTACGCCGCTGGAATTTTTCCCAGGACGGTCCGATAAGCTGCATTTCCGGATATTTTTTCTGGATGTCCATGGCAATTTCCATTTCCTTGGTACAACCAGTGGAATATGTGGCATCCTTACCTGTCCATTCCGGCGGTACCTTCTGGCTCATAATCTGAAAGGCCTTTTCAATGTCGGCCACGGTTTGGAAACGCCAGATATCTATCACGCCGGAACGCTGAAAAATCTCCCACATATACATGATATCATCGGCATCCATGCCCTCTTCGAACTGTTCGCCTGGGTTAATAATTACGACATCATCAAGTGTTGAGCGAAGATGCTGAACAAAAGCATTAAGAATTTTTTTGGCCAGAGCCAGCTGGCCGGGAATTGAGCCGACAATAGCCGAGTAAAACATTATTTTTCTGCCCTGCTGTTTTTCCTTCTTTGCCATATGTATCAATCGCTGGGCCTTGGCCCTGAGATCCGATTCGGAAAATCGAATAGCGCCGGGATGATGCTTTTTTAAATAGACCTTAATGACGCCGCTGTCCTTGCGGACAACCGAAACCAGATCACGGGTGAACAAAAACCTGTTGCCGATGCATTGCGTACTGCCGGGGCACCTGCTGATAACAAGATCCGCCTCTTTAAAGGCACGGGCAAAGGTAATTGATGTCCGTAAAGGATTAAACTGCTCTCCTGTGCCATCAGATATAACAATCAATCGGTTATCTTCATGGAGCAGGCCCAGCAGGCGATTCTTTGTAATAGCACTGTCGCTGATCAGGGTGGCTCCGGCCAGGGCGGTCCCCAGAACCGGATCTTCAAGGACGTCGCCAAACGAAATTTCCCTGTAATAAAAGTCCTGCTTTACAGCGAGAATAACCTTGATTCCGAGTTTCATTAACAGCCTGATGATGGCAAGATCAAAAACAAACTCCCCTGACCGACCGGCAATCCAGAGCAGGTAGGATCTTTTCTGGCTGAAAATGACCCGACGAAGCCGTTGGCAAAACCATTGCCAGCCATCTGTTGTAATGGCTGTATTCATGACTCGACGCAGGTCTTCCTTTACAGCATGTCCCTGCCATATACCTTCCACCGTAGACAAAAGCATCAGGCGTTGTAATTTAAGAAGATGTACCTGGAGATCAATATCGTCTAAGGTTGATTTTTCGCCAAACTCCAGACCCTCACGGGAAGTGTACGCCTCCTGAAATGCACTTGAGGCTAAAAAACGGGCCGCCCGTTTGTTTTCCTGCTCACGAAATCGGGCAAGAGGACGATTAATTTCAGAAATAGTGGTAAAAATGCCAAGCAGGCGTTTTTCCAGCCTGGTCGGCAACAAAACCTGCGATGAAATTTCATGCTGATATTTGATGGAAAGCAAACTGAGTAGATATTGTCGCTTATAGGTGTCCTCCACGGCCTGGGTAACCAACTCGTTAATCCGGTTCCATATATCAGCATAGGCGGAAGTCAGCAGAGTTGAAGCCCGCTTCTCAACAATGGCGGCAAACAGCTCGTCGGAACAAGGGTAATAAAAGTGTTCACCATCCATGTGAACGATAAAGTTAAGCTGTTCAGGCGAGGCTACCTTGTCGGGAAAGGTCTCATAGGCCAGATGGTTCTCGGTATAAAAATTTGTCAGCCAGGCATCGCGATCAGGGTCTTCACCGGGTTGATACCTTGAAGGTTTTTCCATAGTTTTGTCCGAAAATCAGCCGGAGATCTGATGAATCACGGTCAATTTTTATCGTTTGTTGCGGCTGGAGCCTGAAAACCTGGCCCAGCCATACGAATTTATTTGATTATCCCTTCTTGATTAAAACGCACAATTCATCCGCTATAGCATCAATTTCTCTATTTTCCACTGAAACTTCCAGGTCAGCGACTTTTCTATACAGAGGCAACCGTTGCACAAACAGTGCTCTTGCCTGGTCAAGATCCTGCAGCAGTGGGCGTTTTTTTATTTTCTTTTTAGCATTCGGATGCTCCCTGATGGCCTGCAGTATTCCGTCAATGCTCGAGTGCAGATACACCACCTTTCCAGCCTTGCGCAGTTTTTTAACTTTGAAAAAACCGCCGCCGGTGGAGACGATGGTGTTTTTAACATTATGTCGCAACCAGTTTGCGGTTCGTTGTTCCAGTTCTCGAAAATACGATTCCCCATGCTCGGCAAAAATATTCCGGATCTTCATTTTGACCATAGTTTCAATAAGGTCATCGGTATCCACAGTATACCGTCCGCTTTTAGCGGCCAAGGCTCGAGCAGTCCTTCCTTTACCCACTCCCATGAAGCCGATCAATATGATATTTTTTGACATTTTTGAGACTTGTTGATTATTTCTTAGTATTTCAAATATGATGGACTCGTAAAAAGGCTTAAACGGTATCAGCCTGCAATGTATAATCAAGATGTTATAACCTTTCCGCCGTCGGTGTCAGGGCTTTTTGCGACACCGACAAATATTGTAATGCCGTTTTTTGATCCTATCGAATTTCCAGGGCCTTGTCCAGGTTCGTACTCTTCATGTCAAATTTTCATCATTGAGCATAACCTGAGCAGATGCTCCTTATAATTTTTAGCAACTTTGTGCCATGAGAATTTTGCCGCCAACCTGTGATACTCCTTGCGTTGAGGATTGCCTTGTTTACGAAGCACTCTCACAAGTGCCTCCTGCAAATGTTCTCTATCATACCGAAACTCAGGAGGATAAAGCTCCGGATAGGAAAGCCGGTCCGGAACAAGAGGACAACATCCCGCCCGTACCGCTTCCAGGACGGAAATGCCGAAAAACTCATGTTTTGCCGTGGAGACGACCACATCACCCCGAGTCAAAAGAGCCGCATATTTTTTGCGGTCCTCGGCATAGCCAAAATGTATAATTTCATTTTTCAGTATCTCACTTGCCACTGAAAAAATTTCAGGTTGATTCTGAAAATGCTGGCCCAGGACAATCAGTTTAAAATCAATGCGCTGCTTTTTGAGCATGAACAATGCTGAAAAAAATGCTTCCGGGTCTTTGTCATGCTCCCAGCGATGATTCCAGATAATGACGGGTCGGGAGCATTGAGCATGGACTGACGCTGCCTGATCAATAACTGAATAATCAATGCCCGGATAAAGAACCGTTGATTTGTTTTGGATCTGCTGTATTGTGCGTAACAGGTCAACATCAGATGATAGTTTCAAAAATAACTCTATTCCAGATAGAAAAGTATCATAGTTAAACTTACTATTAAAGAAAATGCGATCTGCGCTCAAAGCTGTTGTCCAGTTGATATTTGTAAACTGGAAAAATGCCGGATCATTGATCCGGTTTGGGTAAGCAAATTGATTTTCATGAAAATACACGGCAAGCGGTAATTGCAGATCCTGTTGTGCAAGCAGACTACGTAAAACAGCAACGTCAAGAAAGGTGGAACAGAGGATCGCATCAAAGGTTACCCCTTCTTTATATAGAGTAAGCATCTGCTCGGCCATCCAGGGCGCGGCAACCTGCATGCGCATTTTCCACTTTCTTGCAGGCAGGGTAATCAGGGTGAACTGTATGTCGACATATTTGCAAAGTCCGGTTAGAAAGGCCTTATGAGATCCCCCATAGTAGGGTTCCAGTAGTGCGATATGTTTTTTAGGCCCCGCCATGCTTTTTCTTTAGACCGCCTTGAAATATAATTCCTCGAAATATAACGATGTTGTGTTACGATTTTCCTTATGATACACTACATCCCATGACGAACAAGGAAGAAAAACAAAATGAAAAACGCTTTAAAAAATATCCATAACAGTTAAGGCATGCAGAATGATCACAGGTGGTATCATCATTCTTCACTCCCAACTTGATATGTAACCTAAATCCTGCAGTCGTCATGCGGTCAAGCCGCATCACTATTCGGCATTCGAACGTCGATACAGGCACACCTACTGTGTCGGCTTCACGAATTTCGTGCTCGATGTATCAACAGTACACCTGTGCCGAAATTCCCTTGCCTCCTTGTATCTGCACCCGTCTCAACGTTCTCGGTGCACGAACAACTGCAGGATTTAGGTGTAAAGTGTTCCTGTCGTAACACCATGAAAAAAAATAAAAATATTTCTGATTCTCTCCTTGATTTTCTTGGACGCTGCCCAACCCCCTATCACGCCGTGGAATACCTGGCCGGATTCTTACGGGAAAACGGGTTCCAACCACTCAAAGAATCAGAAAGCCGGGGTAAGCTTAATCCGGGCAACTATTTTATCGTCCACCAGGATGGCGGTCTTGCCGCTCTTAGCCTCACCGGAACTCCTCTTGAAGAGAGCGGTCTCCGTCTTGCCGGAGCCCATACCGACAGTCCCGGGCTGAAGGTTAAGCCTTTTCCCGTACGTAGGAAAAACAACTGTTTACAACTCGGAGTCGAAGTGTATGGAGGGGCCCTGCTTGGTTCCTGGTTTGACCGGGACCTCTCCCTGGCCGGCCGCGTCAGCTGGATCGAAAAAAACAATATTTTTAAAACAGGACTCATAAACTTTCAGAATCCTCTGGCTGTTATTCCGAGCCTGGCCATTCACCTTGACCGGGATGCCAATGCAAAGAAATCCATTAATAAACAAAAGGATCTTGTTCCCATGCTGCTTTTGTCAGAGCAAGATGACTCTTTTGAAGAAATCCTGACTCTGCAGATAAAAAAGGAAAACAAAACGGCTGATCCCCGGCAGATACTTGCTCATGATCTCTTTTTTTATGATGTGCAAAAACCCGCTCGGATTGGACTGCATGAAGATTTCCTTACCGGGGCCAGATTAGACAATCTGCTTTCCTGCTTCACCCTGGTACAATCTCTGATCCACGCTCCGGATGTCCAAAATTCTCTTCTTATTCTCTACGATCACGAGGAGGTGGGTAGCGTATCCGCCAACGGTGCCCGGGGACCGTTTCTTCGAATGCTGCTTAAACGTCTACTGCCGGATTCCGACAGGCGGCAACAGATGCTCAGCCGGTCACTGTTAATCTCCGTAGATAATGCCCATGGTGTGCATCCAAATTTTATCGACAAATACGATCCGGAACATCTGCCAACCCTCAACAACGGTCCAGTCATCAAGTGGAACGCAAACCAGCGCTATGCAACGGATTCGGTTACCGGTGGATTTTTCCGCGCCCTCTGCGGACGGGCAGGAGTGCCCGTACAGGACTTTGTTATGCGAAATGACATGGCCTGCGGTTCAACAATCGGTCCGCTCACTGCCGCAGAGACAGGTATAAAAACTGTAGACATCGGTGTACCGAGCCTGGCCATGCATTCAATTCGTGAAACCGCAGGAAGTAAAGACTGCGTATTTCTACTCCAGGTCATGCAGGAATTCTTTTCCCTGCTGCCAGTGGACGCTCTATGGAAAGGACACTGTCAATGAGAAAAAATAACTGGATCCGTGAAGTGAGCTTTGTGGTGCTCCTTTGTTTTTTTCTTACCAGCCTTTCTCCCCTTTCGGCGGCAGCTTCACTGAAACATTATGTGACAAAATATCGTGCAATTCAGGTTGCGGACGAACAGCAAAAACGGCTGTCCCGCTACTATTACCTCATAGATTATTTCAGCGAATTTTCTTTTTTTAAACGCAGGCACAAAGTTAACCCGGATTTTATCCGGGCCCTGATCCTTGCCGAATCAAATGCTTATCCCAGAGCGAAATCCAATAAAAACGCCCTTGGCCTGACCCAGATAACCTATGCAACCGGTAAACAAGCAGCAAACGAACTGGCACGGAAGAATATTCATTTTCGCTATGTCAGCAAAAAAAAGCTGAAAAATCTACGGCCAAACGACCTGTATAACCCGGCTGTTAATATCCTCCTGGCCTGCTATCTTATTGCAAAGTACAACGCTCAGCACAGGGGAAAACTCGATCTGGTAGTTTCGGCCTGGAATGCCGGAGAATATTCAATCATTAACAACAGACCGGCTCAAAACAAAGAAACACTCAACCATATCGGCAAGGTAAATGGTTATTTTATCTACTTCCTTAACCGGAATAAGCGCAAAAGATACAGGTATCGCCGTTACTGACTCCACCCTTATCCTGGAAACTTCTTTGTTTCGAAAGCCGTTGGCACCTGATTCATGCTGTTTTTATCCCAAACGCATCCTCACACCTCTTACATGCCCTGCTTCTCTACTGTTCGCCTCAGATGAGGGCTTGCTGAATGGCATATCTGACCAACAGCCGGCTCAATCCTTGTTCATTTAATCAAGAAAATTAATGACAGCTATAAAAAATCCTTGCAAGAGATTGACAAGCGCTTCATACTTGAGGTAGTATCAACCCATGGAAATGAAAGGTGATTCACATAAGCACAAAACCGTTGAGCCTGATGAATCCGAGTCGCTTGCCGATATCTTCGCCTTTCTGGCGCTGTTGGTTCGGTACCCGGATATTTCCTTTTTTGATAATGAGTTTCTTGATACCCTGGAAATCCTGCTTACCCGCCTGAACCTGGAAAAGTCTTGTCTGAAAATTTCCATCTGGAGAAATTCCGTTGAAGATCCCCTGCTTGATGCCCAGCTGGAGTATACACGACTCTTTATAAACGCCGTACCCCACGTTATTGCGCCGCCTTATGCCTCCGTGTATCAGGATGGCGACTTCTCCCTGCAGGGTAAGACAACGGAAAAGATACGTAATTTTTACCGGCAGCACGGCTTTGATGTTGTTGTGTCGACGCAACCTGCCGACCATATTCAGTTCGAGCTTGAATTTCTTTCCTACATCTACAGGCAGGGACAATTCGATGTCGGTGATTATTTTTTAAGCACGTTTTTTGTTCCATGGTTTGAAAAATTTCTACAAAAAATATCTGAAGAACTTCGGCATCCTCTATATCGGGTGTCGTTACAACTTATTACATATTTTGTTAAGGAGGAACAGTAAATGGCTATGAACCTCACAAGGCGGAATCTACTTAAAACCGCCTCTCTTGCGGCTGCAAGCGTACCGCTTTCCAAAGTGGTCGCCAAGGCCGAAACCGGGATTGCAAAAGTCCCGCTGATACCACCAGGGAGCTTTAAAAAAACGAAAACGGTCACCGGCGGGGTCTGTGAAATGTGTTTCTGGCGGTGTCAACTGGTCGGCAAGGTTCGAGACAACCGTCTAATAAAACTGGAAGGTAATCCCAAATCCATTGACAACGGCCTTAATCTCTGTGCCCGTGGCAACTCCGGCATTAAACTGGTCTATGACCCCGACCGCTTGAAATACCCGATGAAAAACATCGGCAAGCGCGGAGCGCCGAAATGGAAGAAGATCTCCTGGGAAGAGGCCCTGGACACCTGCGCCGCCAAACTACAGGCAACTATTGACAAGTACGGCCCCAAGGGAATCGGTGTCTGGTATCATGGTGCGTCCGCCCATTACCCGACCGCCTATTTTGAATACCTTGGCGTGCCCAATATGTATGAACCCGCTTTTTATCAATGTCGAGGCCAGACAGCTATGGCCATGATGCAAACCCTTGGTTTTGTCCCTAATGAGGATGTGGACATGGCAAATTCCAAAGCTATGCTCCTCGTCGGCTGTCACCTTGGCGAGAATATCCACCTTTCCCATGTCAAGAACTTCCTCAAGGGACTGGAAAACGGATCCAAACTCGTGGTGGTTGATCCACGATTTTCCGCTTCCGCTGCCAAGGCCCATATCTGGGTTAAGATAAAACCCGGTACGGATACCGCCTTTTTGTTAGGTCTGATGAATTATATGTTAGGCAAGGGGTGTTATAATAAATCCTTTGTCGACAAACATTGTCTTGGCTTAAACAAGCTCAAAACGCATGTGGCTGAGTGGAGCATTGAAAAGACCGCTAAAGAATGCGATATTCCAGGTAAACAGATCGTTGAAGTTGCGGAACTTCTCTGTGAACACGCGCCTCACGTTGCCGTCCATCCCGGCCGCCATGCCGCCTGGTACGGTAATGACTTCCAGCGGGTACGGGCCAACGCCTGCCTGACCGCGCTCCTTGGCGCTATCGATTGTCCCGGAGGCATAGTCCAGATTAAACGGATGTCCACCGGTCATGTCCACTGGCCCAAGGTCGAGCATGAGGAAGATCCCGAGGATATGGCCCTTGCCGAAATGGAGGAAAAATACCCGTTTCGTCCCCCTGGAACCCCACCCGAGTTGATGCGGGAGACCATGGTTACCGGAAAACCGTATCCCATAAAATCAATGGTGATCTGGGGGACCAACTCTATAAAAACCATGCCTAATCAGGAAGAAACCATGAAGGCGCTTGCCAACATGGATTTTATCATGGTTACCGATGTCTCTCCAACCGACATCACTATGTGGGCCGATATCCTGCTGCCCGAAGCCTGTTATCTTGAGCGTTATGATCATATCGAAAAGGGCACCCAGTGGAACCAGAGCGACAAGCCGCAACAGTTTGTCGCCGCCCGCATGCCGCTGGTTGAACCCATGTTTGAACGTAAAGATTCCGTATGGATGATCAATGAGCTGGCCAGACGCATGGGTCATGAAAAAGATATCCCGGTAAAAAACCAGGAAGAATTTGTTGATCACATGCTTAAGGAAGCCGATCTATCCATTGCCAAACTTCGCAAACTTGATGGCATCTATATCCAGGAAGGCGAATCACCCTATCTCAAAAAAGGGGATGAACCTGAATTTGGAACCGATTCCGGAAAGATTGAACTCTATTCCGAAGCCATGGACGATGAGGATTTCCCTCCCCTGCCGACATACACCCGCACGGAAGAGCCGCCCAAGGGGTATGCCCGCATGATCTATGGCCGTTCGCCGGTGCACACGTTCAACCGCACAGCCAACAATGCCTGGCTGTCCCGGGAAGTTCCGGAAAATCCCCTCTGGCTCAACGATGAATCAGCAAAAAAAATGGGCATCAAGGACGGAGACAGGGTTTCTCTTGAAAACCAGGCCGGCAAACGTTCGGCCGGCTCGACAGTTGTCAAGGTAACGCCCGGTATTCGTAAGGATTGTGTATTTATCGCTCACGGCTTCGGCACCTTTAACCCGGCCATGACCGTTGGCTACAACAAGGGCATTGATGACAACTCACTCAACACGAAAATCAATCGTGAGGGTGAGACCGGTATCAGCGGCATGCGGATTAACTTTGTCCGCATCATAAAAAACGGGAAAACCATCAACATCCCCGGCTGAACAGTTGAAATGTGAAAGACCTTTTAAGGAGGATAATCCATTATGCAATATGGAATGATTATAGATCTTGATAGATGCGTGGGATGCCATGCCTGTGCAGTGGCCTGCCGCGCTGAATGGGAAATCCCCATCCAATATGCCAGAAACTGGCTGCGCCGTCTTGGCCCGGCCAACACACCCCATGGCCTGGCTGCAACCTATTATCCTGGCCTGTGCAACCACTGCCAGCAACCTGCCTGCGTTGAAGTCTGTCCGGCTGATCCCGTGAATATGACCTTTAAGGATGCCAAAACAGGTAAAACCAAGACCATGGAAGTTGCGGCAACCTGGAAAGACCCCTTTAACGGCACAGTACAGATTGATAAAAAACGCTGCATTGGCTGCGGCGCCTGCGCTGATGCCTGTCCCTATGGCGCCCGTTATGTCAATCCGGATCTTGCCGACGATGATTCCGAAGGCAAGGCGGATAAATGCACCTACTGCATGCCAAGGGTAGCAACCGGCCTGCAGCCCGCCTGTGTGCAGACCTGTCTTGCAGAAGCCAGGATTTTTGGCGATCTCGATGACCCCAACTCCAATGTGGCCAAGTACGTTAAAAAGGGCGCGGTCGGTCTTACCTCGAAAAATGTGCAGATCGGTCCGAATACCAGATATATTGGCAATAAAAAAGACATGGCCCTGCTTATGACCCAGGCTCCGCAGGAAATGCCGGAGGCGAATCTCCGCCGGACAATGCTCGCAGACATGCTGAAACCTGTCGGCAGGCAGATGAAAAATATCGGCCTGGCCGGCCTGGCTGGTACCCTTCTGGTCAAGACTCTTGCGGAGGATGAAAAAGAGTAGCAGGACTTACGTTCCTTTTGTAGTATCAGACCCCGGCCCGGATCTTGAGCCGGGGTCTTTTTTAATTCCAGCTTGAGTTATTATTCCAACACCATGCCTGTGGACAACGATTTCACAACTATTACAAAGAAATGTTTTATCAATGCTCCTTTTGAACGACTGCAGGATGACCTGCTCGAACTCTTTATCAGCAATCGGTTCAGACCCGAGATCGGACTTGAGGGAAAATGGTTCTGGCAGCAATCTCGGGATGACTTTGAGGATATTGCCCGGATCTTTCACAAACAAAATCTGCCCTGCACCCTGCACGCACCCTTTCATGATCTGGTTCCAGGCGGTTTTGAACAGCGCATGGTGGAGCTAAGCCGTGAAAAACTCAGACGTGCCTTTGAACTCATCCCAATATTTAAACCAAAATCTATTGTCTGTCATCTCGGGTTTGAAACCAAGAAACATCAGGCACAGTTTGATCGCTGGCTGGAAACATCAATCACCACCTGGAAACCTCTTGTCCGGCTGGCTGAGTCTGCAGGGACACGGGTGATGTTTGAAAACACCTATGAAACCGACCCGTTCGCCCATAAACAACTGCTGACCGCTCTTGATTCAATAAACGCTGGTTTCTGTCTTGATACCGGGCACCTCCTGTCCTTTGCCGGTACCGGCAGGCAGCCATGGCTTGATCAACTCGGGCCCTGGCTCAGCCAACTCCATCTCCATGATAATGACGGCACAGGCGATACCCACCTCGCCATTGGATCAGGATGTTTCGACTTTGCCGGACTGTTCCGGGACCTGCAACAAAAGAAAATCTCTCCACTGATCACCCTGGAACCGCACAGTGAACAGGATCTCTGGCTCTCTCTTGAAAATATCACACAGTCAGGATTATTTAACATCTTAGGTTCATAATTTTCTTTATTTTTCTCCATAGATAGCCGATAATTTAATTAAGATGGACCCGTAAAAAAGCTAAAACGATTTTAGCAAAAGACGCAAAAACAATAATCTGGCAACTTGCCGCCGTCGGTTTTGTGTCTTTTTACGAAACCGACAATTATGGATCAGACAAAAAAAATTAAAGATACCCTGCCGGCGTCAAAAAGCATGAATCACTCCGACTTGTTGATGAGGACTGGAAAAGTGGGCCCACACGGAGACAGCAGGCCGGTTTTTGTTGTTGATGACACTTTTTTTCGCGCCCGGATACCAAAAGCCACCCACTGGTCCATTGCCTGGTCGGATTTAATGATGACCATGTTTGTTCTCTTTCTCACCCTCTTTGTCTATCAACTGGCAAACAGGGAATTTTTAAGTGAAGAGAGCCCGGAAGTGGTTGCCGGCACAACCATAGCTGTGCCCGAATCTTCAACAACTCCCCTGCCCTTTCACCCTATAAATCCTGTTATTTCACAAAAACAGGCCGATCAAATCAAAAAAATCATGCCGGAAACTGTTCAGGAAGCTGATATTGACGCCATATTCGAAGGAACAGACAAGCTTGTTGCTCCACTCCCTATACCGGAACAAAAGGTGAAGGAACCTCAACCGGATGTCGATTCAAAACCGGTTGCAAAGGTGGCAAGTGAAAAGCTGAAGAAACAGTCGCCTCCACCGGAAGGTCAGATATCTCCTGATACAGTACCTGTGCCGGACACTATTATTACCCGGATGTATGATCTGTCAAAGATCACTCTTACCAGTGAAAAGCTGGAAAAATTCGCCTCAGTGGAACTCATCCCTGATAAAACCATGCGGATTGTCCTTACCGGTGATCTACTTTTTCCTTCAGGCAGAGCTGAACTGACAAAACAGGCAAAAAAATCTTTGCTCAAACTGTTGCCCGTCATTCAGCAAACACCCTACATGATCAATATCATCGGTCATACCGACTCCATACCCATGCATTCTGAAAAATTTTCCAGTAACTGGGAATTGTCGACAGCTCGGGCCGGTCGAGTTGCCCGTTTCCTTATTAACGAGGGACATATTCCCGCGACACAATTTGTAGTGACCGGTTACAGTTATTTCCGTCCAGTCAAATCAAATACTACGGCCGCTAACCGTAAGGCAAATCGCAGGGTGGAAATCATCCTTTCCAAAGAACCGCCCCCGGCACAGGCAGCAGACAAAAGAACTCTCTAATGAAACGACTCAACACCATAGGCATTCTCCTTTGTGTCCTTCTCTTTGTTGCCGGATTTTTCATCAAAGGCAACGTCGGCATGTACTTCAACATTGCCGGTTTCATGATTGTCGTCGGAGGCAGCGCTGCCGCGGCATTACTCAGCTTCCGTCTCGACAGGCTGCTCATAACCTTCAAAGTGGTCAAGGCCTCCTATTCTCACAGGATCAAGTCAGAGTCCGAGATTGTCGACATCCTGATTGATCTGGCCATTAAATCCAAGGTTCAGGGCGTGCTTTCCCTGCAGGACGAGGAACAGGAGACCTCTATCCTCTTTCTCCGCCGTGGGCTGGGCTGCCTTGTTGACAATTATGATCCTGCTCAAATTCGTGATATTTTAAACACGGAGATGTACTTTTTTAAACTGCGTCGGGAAGACAGTGAGCGGGTTCTGCGAACCATTGGCGACTTCTTCCCGGCTTTTGGCATAATCGGTTCTGTTGTCGGCCTTATCTCCATGCTGGCAGGTATCGGTGATACTTCCGTCATCCTTGCTACTGTGCCGGTTGCCTTGACCTCCACCTTATACGGCCTAATTTTTTCAAATTTCTTTTTTGTCCCTTTTGCCGCAAATCTCCGTGAACGTACCAACCAGGAACTTCTTCTGCAGAAAATTATTATGGAAGGGGTTATTGCCATTGATTCCGAATTAAACCCGACCGTACTGAAAACAAAGCTACTTTCCTTTCTTACTCCCTCTGAACGAAAATCAGACCTTGTCCCTCTTGCCAAGATACGCGAACGCTTCGGTCCTCATAAATAAAAAACCCTATTGTCACAAAATTCAGTTGGATTTGCACATATCCAAGTTACCAGTGAGCGATTGAATTAATTTGTCGGGCAATGAAGGCACCCCTGCGAGGGC
>JANTGH010000056.1 GCA_024763055.1 Desulfobulbaceae bacterium | reverse complement strand
CGCTATGATAGGAATAGTCTCTGGGCACGTAGTAGCCGCGTGCGGCAAGGCGTCGAATAAGATCCAGCGAAATTCTTTATTAGCGCTCTACTCTACACTATGTCAAGAGTGATGGCGCTGTAAAAACTTCGATCTACCGCGTCGTGTGTGCCGGGATGACTCAAGACATACTACCTAAATCCTGCAGTTATCCGGCATTCGAACGTCGATACAGGCACATCTACTGTGTCGGCCTCACGAATTTCTTGCTCGATGTACCAACAGTACACCTGTGCCGAAATTCGCTCGGAGTCTCGCAGGCTCGCTTACCTGCCTCCTTGTATCTGCACCCGTCTCAACGTTCTCGGTGCACGAACAACTGCAGGATTTAGGTACTATTTGTCTAATCGTGACCCATCCCGACACACTGCTCTTCGGAGTCTCCGCTCCGCTTCGCTTGCCTGTATATCTGTGTTTTGTGCTTAACCATCTTGGGGCAAGTTGTGACTATTTGCGAATTCCTCAAGAGTATCTTTTATCAGTGACAACTAAAACGCACAAATTTGTTTTGTTTTATTAAAAACATAACAGCCTTGTGCATTTTTCTTTTGCTTGTTCGGGAATTGTTTCTGTTTTGTGTTTAATTTTCAAGTCGTTGTCATGTTCAATCAATTCTGGCCCATGATTTGCTTTATCGGGTGGAGTGGAGTGTGAAAATATTTGCCTGCCCGGAGGGTTTTTAGGAAATATGTACGGGAGGTATAAAGAAAAATCGGAGGAAGGTTGAAGAATGGATACAGGTGATACCGCATTTATGTTGGTGGCGACAGCCATGGTCATGTTGATGACCCCGGGTCTGGCGCTTTTTTATGGAGGACTGGTTCGTTCGAAAAATGTTTTATCGACAACCATGCAGTCCTTTTTTTGTCTTGGGATAGTTTCCATTGTCTGGGTATTGTATGGCTATTCGCTGGCCTTTGGTCCGGATGTTGGGGGCTTTATCGGTGGATTGAAATATATGGGTCTTAAGGGGGTCGGTCTTGGTATTGGTCCATATTCCGATACCATACCTGATCTGCTGTTTTGTGCCTTTCAGCTGATGTTTGCCATCATTACCCCGGCCCTGATAACCGGGGCCTATGCCGAGCGGATGAAATTTACGGCTTTTGCGTTGTTTACCGTGCTCTGGGCGACGTTCGTGTATTTTCCGATCTGTCACTGGGTATGGGGCGGTGGCTGGTTAGGAGCCATGGGCGCGCTTGATTTTGCCGGCGGCACGGTCATTCATATCAACTCCGGTGCCGCCGCCCTGGTAGCTGCCATTGTCCTTGGTAAGCGGAAGGGTTACGGCCGGGAAGCCATGCATCCGCACAATCTGCCCATGACCATTCTTGGCGCAGGGGTACTCTGGTTCGGCTGGTTCGGGTTTAATGCCGGTTCCGCGCTTTCCGCCGGGCCCGTTGCCGTTCTTGCCCTGTTTACCACTCAGGTTGCCACGGGATGTGCAGCCATCACCTGGGTGCTGGCGGAATGGGCGGTTCAGGGAAAGCCGACAACGCTTGGAGCTGCTTCCGGTGCTGTTGCCGGTCTGGTTGCCATTACTCCGGCAGCCGGTTTTGTCGGTCCCATGTCCGCCCTTATCATTGGCCTTGTCGCCGGGGCACTTTGTTATTTTGCTGTCTTGATGAAGGCAAAACTTGGTTATGATGACGCCCTTGATGTTGTCGGTGTGCATGGGGTCGGTGGAACCTGGGGAGCGCTGGCCACAGGACTTTTTGCCTCCACTGTCTGGAATTCCGGCGGCGCTGATGGTCTGTTTGCCGGTAATGCGCATCAGCTTGTTGTTCAGGCGATTGGCGCCGGCGCCGCCATCGGGTATTCGGTCGTCCTGACCTTTATTATTCTCAAGATCGTTGATGTTGTTGTCGGTCTGCGCCCTGATCTTGAAGATGAGGTGCAGGGGCTGGATGTGACGGACCATAAAGAAGTCGGTTACTCTTTGTAGGACGCTTGAATTTATATGTCCTCTTTGTTATAGTATTTGATTTTATTTACAAATTTGTAATTTTTTCAAAGCTGTTTACGAGGAGGAGTATGATGAATGGAGCGGATACCGCCTTTATCCTGGCGGCAGCAGGGCTGGTTTTGCTGATGACCCCGGGGCTGGCCCTGTTTTATGCCGGAATGGTGCGCAGCAAGAACGTGCTGGGCACTATTATGCAGAGCCTGGTTATGATCTCTATTATTTCCATCGAATGGGTTTATTTCGGGTATTCGATGTCTTTTGGACCGGACGTGGGCGGTATTGTGGGGAACCTTTCCTGGTTCGCGTTACACGGTGTGACCAACACGCCGAGTACTGAATATGCAACAACGATTCCGCAGACCGTGTTTATGATTTATCAGTGCATGTTTGCGATTATTACACCAGCGCTTATAACCGGGGCCTTTGCCGAACGTGTACGCTTTGCTCCTTTTGTAGTATTCAGTCTCCTGTGGGCCATACTGGTGTACAATCCGGTCTGCCATTGGATATGGGGCAGCGGCGGTTGGCTGGGCAAAATAGGGGTGCTGGATTTTGCCGGTGGCCTGGTGGTGCACGCCACTTGTGGTATGGCGGCTCTTGCGGCCGTTATGGTTATCGGGCCTCGGCGGGGATATGGACAGCGAAGTTTTATGCCGCATAATCTGCCCATGACCATGCTGGGAGCAGGGTTGCTCTGGTTTGGCTGGTTCGGCTTTAATGGAGGATCGGCGCTGGCGGCCAACGATGTGGCGGCCACGGCCTTTGTGGCCACCCATCTTGGCGGTATGGCCGGCATGGCTATGTGGACCCTGATGGAATGGCTGCGATTGGGTAAGCCGACTACGCTCGGCGCTGCTTCCGGCGCTATAGCCGGTCTGGCTACAATTACTCCGGCGGCTGGTTTTGTCGGTCCAAACGGCGCGATCGCCATTGGTCTTGTTGCCGGTTTTGTCTGTTACGGGGCCGTCAACCTGAAGGCGCGGTTCAAATTTGATGATTCCCTGGATGTTGTAGGGATCCATGGAGTCGGAGGAATCACCGGTACCTTACTTTTGGGTGTTTTTGCCACCAAGGCGGTTAATTCCGGCGGGATTGATGGATTGCTTGCCGGCAGTGTAACCCAACTTGGATATCAGGCCTTTGGCGTAGTGGTTGTTTCCGCCTATGCCTTTATAGTAAGCTGGCTGCTGTTGAAAGGAGTCCAGAAGGTTTTGGGTCTCCGGCTTGACGAGGATGCCGAGGTACAGGGGCTTGATGCAACGGAGCATTCAGAGGCGGCTTATAGTTAGGTACATATTGTTCCCGGAAGTTTTGAATTTTTGGCGCAGAGGCTTTAATTTCCGGCCTACTTTCACAACAACGCAGCGGTGTCATCGTTGCGGCGGTGGCCTGAAATTTCGAAGTCTACGCTTATCTGGTCCAGCCATGCTGGTTTTAAAATCATTTATGGTCTCCTTGAACAGGGACCATTTATTTAACTGCTATAATTTTGGCGTCCGCCACTTGTTTGTTTTGTTGTCGCCATGATTATACTTACTGAGGTTGATCAATGAAAAAGATAGAGGTTATCATCAAGCCCTTTAAGCTTGACGACGTCAAAGAAGCCTTAAACGGGATTGGTATCAAAGGGATGACCATCTCCGAGGTTAAAGGATACGGCAGGCAGAAAGGCCATACCGAAATATATCGTGGTGCTGAGTATGTCGTTGATTTTCTGCCGAAAATAAAAATGGAAGTCATCGTGGATACCGAGCAGGTTGATCAGGTGATTGACACTGTTATTTCAGCGGCCAGAACAGGAAAAATCGGCGACGGCAAGATCTTTGTCCTGCCCATTGAGAAGATTGTACGTGTGCGAACGGGAGAGATGGACCACGAGGCAATTTAATGTCAAAGGAGCTGCGGGCGCAGCAGGCGGCTCTGGAGGAATTGTGGCGGCAGGGGCTCAGCGGTCACGAACTTCTGCAGCGGCATACTTCACTGGTTGATGAATTTATTATTGATCAGTTTACGCATTCGCCCGCGGTAAAAAAAAATAAGGGCCGGCTGGCCCTTATCGCCCTGGGGGGATATGGTCGTCGTGAACTGTACCCCTTCTCCGATATCGATCTCCTGCTTCTTCATGACTGGCGTTCGGGCAAGCTCATGCAGGCGGTGTCGGAATCCATCCTTTACCCGCTCTGGGACGGGGGCTTTGAGGTCGGTCATTCCGTGCGTGGAGTCAAAGACGCGGTTCGGTTTGCCGGGGAAGACTTTTTTTTTCAGGTCGCCCTGCTTGACGCCCGTTTTCTTGTTGGTTCCGAACCGCTTTTTGATAAACTGCTTATCCGGTATCAAAAAAGAATTTTTGATGGGAAACGACATAAATTTGTCGAGACCATGGAGAAGTTTCGCGCCAAGCGCCGGCAGCGATACGGATCGCACGCCTATCTTCTTGAGCCCCATATCAAAGAAGGAAAGGGGGGGATGCGGGATATTCAGGCGATGCTCTGGGTGGCAAAGGCGATGTTTGGTCTGACCGGGCTTGATGCCATGGCCGATGCCGGTCTGTTGACAAGTGATGATCGGCAAAAATTCGTCGATTCCTGGGACATGCTTGTCAGGATCAGAAATCGTCTTCACTACATAAGCAGGAGGAAAAACGATCAGCTGATTTTTGAGTACCAGGAAGAAATGGCCGCAAGTTTTGGCTATAAGGATAAAGATGGTCTGTTAGCCGTTGAGCAGTTCATGCGCCATGTGTACGGACATCTGCAGACTATTGCCGTTGTCACCGATCTTTTTTTTGAACATATTCGGGAGATTTTAGGGCTTGCCGGTAAAAACGACAAAGAAAAGGCGCTGGAACGATCTATCATTAAGCAGGGTGATGCTCTGCGCCTGACTGATCCGGATGAGTTAGAACGTCGGCCGTATCTTTTGATGCGGTTTTTTCTCCAGGCCGGTCGAACGGGTTTGCCTCTTCATCACCGTCTTCGCCGGCAGGTGACCAGTCATCTTTATCTTGTCGATGATCATTTTCGTAATTCCCGCAGGGTGGCAAAGTCTTTTTTTGAAGTGCTCACCGAGAGCGCAAAGCCGATGGTCGTGCTTGAAGCCATGCTTGAGACCGGGCTTTTAACAGCCTATATTCCGGAATTTTCCGATATCGAATCCCTGGCTCAGCATGATCTGTATCATATATATACGGTAGATCGACATCAGTTGCAGGCCGTATCTGAAGTCCATCGATTACGCGCGGAACAGCCAAATATGTTTGGGAAATTACATTCTCCGCATTTGTTGTATCTTGCGGCCTTGTTCCATGACATCGGCAAGGGTCATCATACGGACCATTCCGTGCTTGGTGCTGAGATGATCCTGAGGATTGGTGCTCGTCTCGGCCTGCCGCAGGAGGAACGTGAGTGTCTTTCCTTTCTGGTTCGTTATCATCTGTTTCTGCCGGAAAACGCGCTGCGCCGGGATCTGGATGACCAGGATTTTATTCGGCAGGCAGCCGAATTAATTGATGACTCCGATCGGTTGACCATGCTTTATCTGTTGACCATCGCCGACTCGAAGGCGACCGGTCCTTCCGCTTGGTCTGACTGGAAGGCAACGCTGCTGGTTGAGCTTTATTTAAAGGTAAAATCCTGCCTTGAGGCAAGTTGCGTCGCTCATGAATCCGGTGACGAGGATGTTGAGGAGCAGGGTGCTTCCTGGCTGCGGCAACAGGTATCCGCTCTTGTGGAAGGACAACAGGGGCTTCGAATGCGGGTACAGGATTTATCCGATGATTATCTGACAAGTTTTACGCCGGAGCTCATACTGCGGCATTTGCAATTGCACCGGGACCAGGCGGACCGGCTGCAGCAACGGGTTCTGCTTTATCCCGAAGCCCGCAGGGGATACTGGTCTCTGCTTATGCTCAGTAAAGACCGTTCCGGCCTGCTTGCCAAGCTATGCGGGGTGCTTGCCCTGCATAACCTTTCGGTTCTTGCGGCGCAGATTTTTACCTGGCCGGACAATACGGTTGTTGATGTCCTTGACGTGCAGCCGATGGCCGGGACGGAATTTGGAGAGATGGACTGGCAGAATATTGAAGAGAACTTGAACCAGGCGGTCAACTATCGGTTGGATGTCGGCCTGCAGCTGCACCGGAAAAAACAGGGATTTGGGTTGCGGACCCGGCGCAAAGTGCAGCAGCCTGTGCGCAAGGTGATACTTGATAATAACGCCTCGCGGCGATTTACCGTTATTGAGGTGTATGGCGGCGATGCTCCCGGCGCCCTGTATAAGCTTGCGCAGACACTTTCCGACTTTGGTCTTGACATTCATCGGGCCAGGATAGCAACCGAGTTGGAACAGCTGATAGATGTTTTTTACGTCTTGAAGCAGGATGGCGGTAAGCTCGTCGAAAAAGATTTGCGGGAGAAGGTTCGACAGACCCTGCTGAATATTATCGGATTTGATGAAAAATGAAAAAATAATCATTTTTTTCTGTCGATATTGTAATATTTTAATGTTGAAACGATCTGAAAATGGTATGGAAGTTGTGTCCGGTTGCCTCCGGATCTTTTTATCAATCATCCAAGAACAAGGAGATGGAAAATGACGCGCGAAGAGATAATGAAAATCATTGAAGAGCAGAATGTGCATTTCTTCCGGCTGCAGTTTGTCGATATTTTTGGTTTTATGAAAAATATTGCCATTCCGCTCAGCCAGATTGAGAAAGCACTTGATGGACAGATGATGTTTGACGGTTCATCCATTGATGGTTTTGTCCGGATTAATGAGTCGGACATGTACCTGAAACCCGATTATGACACCTTTCGTGTACTTCCCTGGAGGGAACAGGATGGCACCAATGCCGCCCGGATTATCTGTGATGTTTATAAATCGGATGGAACGCCATTTGAAGGCTGCCCCAGAAATAATCTCAAACGTGTCCTGGCCGAGGCCAAAGATATGGGCTACACCATGAATGTGGGCACCGAGGCGGAATTTTTTCTGTTTGAAAGGGATGAGGACGGCGATGCCACAACAATTACCCATGATGTTGCCGGTTATTTTGATGTTGATCCCGATGATTGCGGTATCAACTGTCGTCGTGAGATTATCGAGACCCTTGAGGCCATGGGCTTTGAGATTGAGGCCTCCCATCATGAGGTGGCCGAGGGTCAGCACGAGGTCAACTTTAAGTATGCCGATGCCCTCGCCGCTGCCGACAATACGCTGACCTTTAAGTGGGTCGTTCGTTCCATCGCCGCACAGCATGGCCTTCATGCCACCTTTATGCCCAAGCCGATATTCGGCATTAACGGTTCCGGTATGCATACCAACCAGTCGCTGTTTAACCTCGATGGAACCAATGCCTTCGTTGATGAAAATGCTCCCCTGCAGCTTTCCGAAACCTGCTACAAGTATATTGCCGGTATCGCCGAGCACGCCAAGGGGTTTGCCGCGGTGACCAATCCACTGGTTAACTCGTATAAGCGTCTTGTTCCCGGCTATGAGGCGCCTGTGTATATCGCCTGGTCGGCTTCCAACCGTTCCGCTCTGATCCGTATCCCCGCATCCCGTGGATTGGGCACACGCACTGAAGTTCGTTGTCCAGATCCCGCCTGTAACCCCTACCTCGCCTTTGCCATGATGCTTGTTTCCGGTCTCGACGGTGTGAAAAATAATCTGCAGGCACCGGATTCGGTTGATCAGGACATTTTCAAGATGACACCTGCCGAAAAAGAGGCCGCCGGAATTGGTAGCCTGCCGGCAAATCTGGAAGAGGCCATTGAGGCGCTTAAGACCAGTCCCATAGCAAAACAAGCCCTTGGTGAGCATATTTTTACAAAATATGTGGAAGGCAAGGAGCAGGAATGGGACAGTTACCGCACTGCGGTTACTGACTGGGAACTGGAGAACTATCTGAGTAACTATTAATTTTGTTATGCTCCCTGAAGAGGGAGTAGCCATTTTTGTAATGGTCAAGGGGAAATCCGCGACAACGGATATTCCCCTTTGTTGTTTTCTTCATCGAGTGTTTTTTTCCCACGAGAGGAGTAAGGTTGAAGACTGCGTTTGTCAAGGAAGTTTCATATGAGGATGCAGTCGTTCGATTTAATGTGTATATCCGGTGCGTTCCCAGGTTGATATAACATTCATGACAGAGTCGTAAAAAGTTTTCCAATTCGTAATATACATCCTGCCCATTGCGTCATTCCCGCGGCCTGTTGGGCGGGAGGTAGTGAGCCCGAAATCTTCACTACGTTCCGCTTCCATGAGACTCTGATCCAGTTGTTTCATAGCCTAATGGATCTTCGTCCCCGACTACGGATTTCGAGGATGACGTACTATTCAGGGGATGACGAATTTGAAGACTTTAACGGTTTTGGTACTTTTTACCGGTTTACCATTCACCATTTATGAAGAAAAAAAAGCGGCAACAGGGATTGCTTCGCGAGCATCTTGAGGAGGTAATTGCACACCGGCTTGGTCCGCGACAATGGGAGTTTTTTCTGCTCACTCAGGCATGGGAATCTCTTGTCGATAAACGCGCGGCTGTTCATATCTTGCCTGCCTGGATTAGAAAGGATACACTGTGGGTCTATGTCGACGGTTCCGGATGGATGCAGGAGATGACCTTTATGAAGCCACAACTGCTTTGCCGGGTAAATGATTTTTTACCGTCTGTTGTTTTGGCTGATATCCGAGGGCTTCAACAGCCCCGGGAAAAAAAGTCTGAGACTATACAGGATTATTTCCTGCCGGAAAAAGAAGTCGATCCGGAGAAAGAGGAAAGCTTTTTGCAAATGACCCAAACCATCGGCGACACGAAGTGCGGACAGGCTTTATTTCAGTTGTGGCTGAATTTTCAAAAGAAAATTTGATTGTCGCTTAAGCTCAGTCATTATCAATCTGAGAGATAATATCACGGATTTTTTCACCGGAAAAAAATAAGTCCTGCACAATGCGGCTCATTTACAATTAAATGCGATTGGCATTTAATAATATCCTTGTTTCAGGCTGTGGTTCAAGGGAAATCAGAAAAGAAAAGTCAGTGCTGTATTACTGATGGAAATTGACCTTGCTCTGTGATCGCAAATCGGATATTTTTTTATCAAAAATTTGATCTCTGATCAGGTTTTCTTAATCCGATAATCGCTTTTGAATCAGCGATGTCACACGGAATTTTGCAGGGTATCAGGTTGGGGGAGCCATTGTTATTGATGAATATAATAGAGCTTATAGGTAATACCCCTCTTGTGGACTTATCCAGGTTGTATTCGAAACCCGGAGTGCAACTGCTTGGTAAACTGGAATCTAAAAATCCCGGTGGCTCAATCAAAGATCGGATCGCCCTGTCAATGGTGGAAGCCGGAGAGAAGAGCGGAGAGTTGACCCGGGACAAGATTCTGCTTGAGGCAACCAGCGGTAACACAGGTATAGGTCTTGCCATGGTCTGCGCGGCCAAGGGATACCGTTGTCAACTTATTATGCCCGAATCCGCAAGTGTCGAACGCAGGCAGATTATGCAGGCCTATGGCGCGGAGATCATCTTGACTTCAGCCCGGCGGGCAACCGACGGGGCCATTGAAAAGGCTTATGCTCTGGCCCGGGAACATTCTGATCGCTATTTCCTGACCGATCAGTTCAATAACCCCGCCAACTGGCAGGCCCATTACGCGACCACCGGCCCTGAAATCTGGCAGCAGACCGGAGGCAGGGTAACCGATATTATTGCCACTCTGGGAACTTCAGGTACAGCCATGGGCCTGTCCCGCTGGTTTGGGGAGCATCATCCGGAAGTCCGAATTATTGCGGTGGAACCCTACTTAGGGCACAAGATACAGGGCCTGAAAAATATGATGGAATCCTATCGGCCCACAATATTTGATAAAAAACTGCCCTACAGTATTGTCAACGTTGCCGACGAAGATGCCTTTCGCATGGTTCGGTTGCTTGCCAGGAAGGAAGGTGTTTTTTCAGGGATGAGCAGCGGTGCCGCCGTGTCTGCCGCCATGGAGTGTGCAGATCGGTTGGACACGGGCATGGTGGTGGCGATCCTTCCTGACGGCGGTGAACGATATCTCAGCACGCCTCTTTTTGTCCGGAGGGAGAGCAGCGGGAAAAAAGAGCCGCAGCTTAAGCTTTACAACACCATGACTCGCAGGAAAGAAGTGTTTAAGCCTCTTAATGAGAAACGTGTAACCTTCTATGCCTGTGGCCCTACCGCCTATGAATCGCCGAATCTGGCACACTGTCGGCGTCTGGTTGTCGCTGATATGATGATTCGTTATCTGATGTTTAAGGGCTTTGTCGTTGAATCCTATATGAATTTTACAGATCTTGACGACAATACTATCGCCGGCTCAGAGAAGGCCGGAGTTTCCCTGCGGGAGTTTACCGACGGCTATATCGCTGAATTCAGACAGGCCATGGAAATCCTTGGAATACGAGAGGCCACAGGCTATCCGCGAGCTTCCGAACATGTGGGTGATATGATTGAAATCACGCATGAACTCATTCACAAGGGATACGCCTACGAAAAGCATGGCTCCATCTATTTTGATATTTCGAAGTTTAAACGGTACGGCCATCTTTCAGGAGTGGATTTAAGTAAAATCAGGCTTGGCCGCACAGTGGATCTGGACAATTATGAAAAGGACAACCCTCGGGACTTCACTCTGCTGAAGCGATCTATCCTTACGGAGTTAAAGAAGGGAATTTTTTATGAAACCGACTGGGGTAATATCCGGCCCGGCTGGCATATCGAATGTTCGGCCATGTCCACCAGGTATCTTGGAGAGACCCTGGATATTCATACGGCGAGCCAGGATCTGATGTTTCCCCACCATGAAAATGAGATCGCCATTGCCGAGTCCCTTACCGGTAAAACTCTGGCCAATTACTGGCTTCATTCCGGCTTGCTGCTCAGGAATGGGAAAAAGATGTCTGTTGAAACAGGCAACGTTGTTATTTTGCAGGAGGCCCTTGACAAAGGGTACACCGGGCGGGAAATCCGTTTTATGCTTTTGAGCGTTCATTACCGAAAACCTCTGAAGTTTACCTTTAAGCGTCTAAATTCCGTGCGGGTGGCTTTAAAGAGGTTGGATGAGTTTACCCGAAAACTGCTTTGTCTGAAGCCCTCTCTCCCTCACCCTGAAGTTGCGGCGTATATTTCAACCCTTGAGGAACGCTTTATTGCGGCCATGGATGATGACTTGAATATTTCCAGGGCCATTGGAGCCTTGTTTGATTTTGTCAAGATGACTAATCCTGTTTTACAGTCAGGTAACCTGGATCTGGAACAGAAAAACGATATCCTGGGAGTTTTAAGATCTATTAATTCGGTTTTAGGGATACTACAACTCAAGCAGTGCCCGCTGGCCCCGGAAATAGATCAGTTAATCAGCAGGCGCGAAGAGGCAAGAATGGCAAAGCAATGGGCCGCTGCAGATCGGGCACGTGAGGAATTGTTACGCCTCGGAGTCACCATTCACGATACGTCCACCGGCCCCGTATGGGAGCTCAGCGAGGAAGCGTGTCAAAATTGCCGACAGTCGCAGCTCAAGGAGTGTTGATTTCTTTTTTCATCTCCGGTACATTATCGCATCCGCGTGCGCCAGTAGCTCAGCTGGATAGAGCAACGGCCTTCTAAGCCGTAGGTCGCAGGTTCGAATCCTGCCTGGCGTACCAGTAATTACAGTAGGTTACGCTATTTCGAAAATAGCAGATTTTTCGGTTTGTGACCCTATTGTGAACTTTAATCGTGATTTTCGCTTTTTTTGTGTCGATTGATCTGTAAGGAAATACTTAATGAGCAGTGGATATTGCGGAAGGATGCCAAAAAAATGACATATAAGGCGGATTGATATATTTTGAATATGGTGATTTTTTATGTCATGCGGTAACCGTATGATATGTATAAGAAAAAAAACTCATTTAACATAATACCCGTTATGCGACATATATTTTGCTTATGTTAAACTGGCACGATTTTTTATTTCGTGCGGTGTCTGCCTGCTCCCCTGGTTCTTCTTGAAAGAAATTCCTGCAGATCAACGACCCGGTAACGGCGGCTGTTTCCCTTCCATACCGTTTTCAATCCTTCCGCTTCCCATCGTTTTATCGTTGTGCCTGATACCCCGGAATAAGCTGCGGCCTCCTGTTGAGTCAATTTGCGCTCTTCAAGGGGTGAGTCATCACGTCCCCTGATAGCCCTGTTTGCTTCCAGTCGATCAAGCCGCCTTTGTTCGTTGAGCTGCAGCGCTCCCGCAAGTCTGTTTTCTTTATCTTTGGTCATGACAGGTAAAAAGATTATTCAATTGTTTCAATATTGGCGGTTAATGGCTCACCTCAAAAAGAAGCGCCTATTACAAATTCTGTGCCCGGTAAGGGAGGCCTTTTAAAATCCTTTCTCAGTATATCAAAATCAGCCTCTTTTTTCCATTTCAGCTGAACAGTGGCTTCAAGCTGCATAAATCCGCCCGGCCTCTCTCTACCTTCTGCCAGATATATTGCCGTTGCCTGCCATTTTTTAAATGAAGTAGGCCATCCATTGCCCAAAAATACCTGTTTTGCCGTGTCGTAGTCCCATGGTATTTCCGACAGGGCGGCATCTTGTTTTTGCAGCATTATTTTGATAGCTGCGGCCTCCTGTTGAGTCAATTTGCGCTCTTCCAGGGGTGAGTCATCACGTCCCCTGATAGCCCTGTTTGCTTCCAGTCGATCAAGCCGCCTTTGTTCGTTGAGATGCAGCGCTCCAGCAAGTCTGTTTTCTTTATCTTTGGTCATGACAGGTAAAAAGATTATTCAATTGTCGGAATCAAGTCAAGGTATCAAAATGTTGTCGGTGCCGGGCCGGATCCGCCGGGTGACCCGGCCACGATTACCCCATTGTTTCGGATTAAACCCATGAACAATGACGAATTATATCACTATCCGTCATCGTTACATAGCCGTTGTCGGTTTCGCTTTGCAATTTGACGGACAAAAACAAGGAAGTTCTTGTTCGGCTGTCACGTCTTATGAAAATCAGCGGCCCGGTGAACCCGGCTCGTTGTATCTTGTCACCGGCCTGCAGCGTGGATGGTTTCATGCTCTACCGCGCCCCTTGAAAAAATTTTCCGCTCTTCAAGCGGAAATCTTCTGGTTTCTCCATTCTTGAACCCGAGGCCCGACTGCCCTTGTTGTCCCGCAGGAAGCGGCCTGCTGTTTCTTTTCGTGACAGTAACAAAACGCATCCAGGTTCTCATCCAAGGCTTCGTCGATCTGCCGGAGAATGTGCATCAGACCAAACCGGGCCTCCAGGGGAATTTCCAGCGTGTATTCTTCGTTGACCTTACAGTCCGCCGGTGGGTCGATATATTCCATGACAACGGCAAGCGTTGTTCGGGCGCTCATCAGCCTGGTCTCTCTGTCAAATGCTTTTAATAATGCAGCATCCACCATGGTTTCTTCTTCCATTGTACAACCTCCTTCTATATTGTGAGTTTTGCCCTTTTGCCAAACGCAAAAAGGGCAGGCCATGCGGGTTGGACGACCGGCTCAAACGGAAACCGGCGAGCCCGAAGGCTCCCCGCACGGCCCGCCCAACTGTAATACAGAAGTACGACCATGCACCGGACACAAAAAAACCGCCGTTCACAAAAAAGAAGGCGGTGCGTCCGCCGTTTGAATTCGGGCGTCCAAACCCGGCCGGGGATTTTGCCCCGACAAAGAAAGGTTACCTGATTGCCGGGTTGGTGTCAAATAGTTTCCATGACCCTGGACAAGCGCGGATGATTCAGGGCCGGTTCTCTCCGTGTCTGCTTCCGGCGCTGTTCCGGGCGGCAGGCTGCCGACAGCACCATTCTCCGGCGCCGCATTTCCGGCGATGTTGACAGACCATCACGTCAACGGCAAATGTTGCAGGTATTTTCTTTGCTGGTGATCAATGAAGAATTCCGGGCCGGGCATCCCGGCAAACATTTCCCTGAAGATTTCTTTACCCTTGTCGGCCAGTTCGCTATTATGAATCATTTCATGCGTCATAAAGATATGACAGGCCGTGAACAAGGGCATATTCCAGCCATACAGCGATGACGCAGCCGCGCAATGAGTCGGAGCTTCCAGATCATAAATATTGACCATATCACTCAAGCAGCAGTCCTTTTTGATATTCCTTTTTTCCATCTGCCGGGCAACGGCCCGGTGATCACGACTCAGCACCTGGCATTTATCGTGAAAACTCAGCAGGCCGTCCGCCTGGTGCATGGCAAGGTAGACCTGTTCGCCCACCTTGGCCATTTGCGTGCGAAAATACCCGACCCATGCCTCCAGGTCGGCCAAATGCTCATCAAGCAGGCTGAGCCGATAGTAGTTGAACAGGTTATGCTCTTTCTCAAGTTCCTTTTTCTTTTTCCTGAGCATTTCGCCTTGTTCAGCATAGGCGGTCATGGCCCGGCAGCCTTCCCGTGATGCCCTTTTTAACCGGCAAAATGTCGACAGGCAGGCAGCCCGGCGGGCTTTTTGGTCCATTTGTCCCGGCAAGCAATTCCTTTTACTTTGTTCCATGGGCGTTTTTCCTTTGATTTTAACGTTTACCCCGCAAATCATACACAGTGCCGCAGGGCAGAGACAAAACAACAACCACGGGGAAAAATGAGCCCTCCCTGGTCGTTTTCCAGGAATGGTCAGGAAGAACTGAGCCGGGTCTGTCTCTGCGTGATCCTTTGCATTGCTTCGGCATCGGCACTGCTGAACGTCCCCCGTGGCCGCTCCTGTTCGCCCGGGAAGGCAAAGTTAATGGTAACCGATTCGCCGGACGCCTGGTTATTCGTCGTCACCGGGCCGCCGGTGGCAAAGCGCGGTATTTCAGGCAGCCTGAGATTGTTCAAGGCGGCAAAAAGACCTGCCCCGAACCGGGAAACCGCCTCCTTGCGGATAATGTATTCCCCGGCCTCAAGCAGGGCCGGAATGCGGTCACCGCCGCCGTATCCGGGCAGGCGTCCACCGGTTGCAAAGCTGTAAACAGGCCCGCCGGTTGCCTTGGCGGCAACTTCATGTATTTTGATGTATACGTCTCTGTTTTTTGCCATATCGTTCAGGTTGCGGTCAATGGCATCAATTTGGGCGGCTGCATCCTTGCCCATGTTGACAAAGGCAGTCCGCCAGTTATCGGAAAAATCTTTTGATGTATCGGCTAATTCTTTGGCCTGCTTCCCGGCCTTAGTGAAGGCATCGCCAAGCTGAAACCCGCTTTGTTCGTTCAAGGCGTCAGCCGCCTGTTTTGCGGCTTCCTTTTGTTTTTTAAGGGATTCAATAGCCAGCTCCCCGGCAACTTTTACCCCGGCCATAGATGTTTCAAGGGCCTGCTGTTGCGAAACAAGCACCTGGTCCCCGCTCTTGACCTCTTTATTCAGGTCGGCATAGGCGCTCTTGGCCTGATCGGCTAACTTGACCGCCTCTTTAAAATTACCGGCTTCCACCGCCTTTTTTGCCGCTTGCTCATACTCCTGAGCCTCTCTTTTTCGATCCTGCCAGGCGCCAAGATCAGACATCCCGGTCCGGGCCATTGCCCGCAGCTGTTCGGCCAGGGATTTTTCCCGGCCCGCGATCTGATCCTGCAGGCTCTTGACTTCATCAGCGTATCGTTTCCAGGCTGCCTTCATTTCGTCCAGGGCCTTACCGGTTGTCTGTCGTTGACTATCCGCAGCTCTGCCAGCGTTATCGGCCGTCTTTTTATATGTCCCGTCCGCCACATTGCCGTATTCATCCATAGCGGTTTCAAGCTGTTTGAGCTTCACACGAGCCGCCACAAGCTCAACCCCGGCCCGTTCCGCTTCTTTGGTGGCGTTTCCCCATATACTTGTATCCCTTGACTTGGCATAAAGACTGTTGAACACCGCCCCCTGGTAGCGATAAGCGCCTACAAGCTGCTCTTTATATTTTTTCAGATCATGTTCTGATTTTTTAAAAAGTGACTTTCTGTCTTCCGGTTTGAACGAAGAAAACTGCCGGTATTTTGCCTGTGTGCGGTCAAGTTCGTTTTGCAGCTTGATGAGGGCCTGTTCAGCCGGTTCCGTCCACTTGTATAATTCTTCACCAATTTTCAAGCCGGCCATAAGGGAAAGCGCGCCGGCGGCAGCGGCCCCCAGGGATGTGGCAAACCCGGCAATAGCTATTTCGGACATACTCAGCGTGAAGTTGAGCCCCCGCAAGTACGGCAGCAGTTCAACGCCGACCACCTGAACCATGGAAGCGTTGACCGCACGCCAGATACCATTGAGCATGACCCCGGTTTTGTAGAGAGACGACAGGACAACGAGACCACTGCCGACCCCTGCTATGGCTTTGCCATAGTTCGCTGTAAAACTCATCACGGCATCAGCCATGTTGAAAAAGTTGTTTGCCACGTCCACAGTCCGGGCCTTGATTTCCGGGTCATTCATAGCGTTGGTCAAATCCTTGATGCGCCCGGTGGCGACATCAAGAAAACCTGAATCGGAAATACCTTTTTTAAGAGACAACCAGGCATTCTGGAAGCGGTTCATTGCCTGAATCGCCCCGTCCGACATCTTGGCGGCGTCACTGCCATACATATCATGCAGGGCCTTGGCAAGCTTAGGCAGCAGATCAGTGGCCGCAACCTGCCCCTGTTTAAGCATTTTATCAAGTTCGCCTGTTGTTACGCCCATGGCCTTTGCCGCAAGCTGCATCGCCCCAGGCAATCGTTCGCCCAACTGGCCGCGCAACTCTTCCGCCTGGACGTTGCCCTTGGAGATCATCTGAGAGATAGCCAGCAACGAACCGGTGGTATCATCAGCCGACATGCCGAGCACGGTGGCAGCTTCCGAGATACCAAGGAATATATCCCGAGTCTGCTTACCCTCTAATGCCGTGCCCCTGGCCGCTGCGGCCAATTGCTTGTATCCATTTGCTGAGTTCAGAAAATTAAGGCCGAGATCGTCCGCTGTTTTTCGCAGGAAATCCATTTCTTTGCCTGCTGCCGCGCCGGAGCCGGTGATTGCCTTGAAACTTCGTTCAAGGTTTTGCGTGGCCACTCCCGCTTCCCATATCGACCTGCCGAAGGCAACGGTAGAGATGCCGCCGAACAGGGCGGAAAACTTAGCCGCCATGCCGGTAAGGCCATGGTCAAGCTGTTTGGCGGTCCGTGACGCTATAGACAGTTCTTTGTTAAAAGCCCGCACCGCTGCCCGGCTCTTATAAATAGAGCTGGTAAACCCCTTGCTGCCGCCGGTGATCACGATTTTATATTTTGAAGTCTTGGTGCTCATTTTGCTTTCCCCATTATTTTCATTTCATCGATTGCCGTCTGAAAAAACCCGAAACCATAATTCCAGGCGTCGTGGTGACCAAGCATGATCAGGCGGCAGACGGCCCGGTCAAGGGTGTCTGTAAACTTTTTCCCTGCTGCTGCAAGGTCTCCAGTGCGGCCAGCCTTCTTTTTATCAGGCCGGCCAAGGAAGGGTTTACGTCGCTTACCTCTTTTGCCAATAAGATGAGTTTGGAGGGTTCAGAATCGAACAGGGTTTCAATGGGGATACCGGTTGCAACCTCGATAGCGACAGCCGAAACAGGCTGATTAAGCAAATCATCAAGAAGGAAGTATTCCTCTTCCTGGTCGCTGATCCGGGCAAAGCAATCCCGTACTTGTCGAACGGTTAGCTCTTTGACAGTAATCTTCTTGCCGTCAAACATTGTGGTCTTTACGTCTTGCATGATGGTGCTCCTTGCGGGTTACTCCCGCTGTATGTGTGTTCATGGCTGTGTCTGGAACCTGGTTCAGCCCGTTAGTTTCTTTGTTCACTGATGCTTCTCTACCCCCGCGCCCCCCATGCTCGAACTACCCGGCCGCCTAAAGAAGGTATAATTCCTCAGAATTCAGCGGGTCCTTCCTGGCCCGCCGGACCAAACGGGTCGAGAGAGCGCGAAAAAGGGGTGCATTCAATTTCAAAAACCAGTTGCAGTTTATTCATGGAATCATGGTGGGTTAAGTCATGGTGCAACATTATTGCTGCGCCACAGGGTAGCCACTATTTGCCGTGTGTTGTGGAAAAACCGCCTGCCGTATCCGCCTGCCGCCTGCCACCGTAAACGAGAAAATCAATCTGCCGGAACTCTCGATTTTTATTTCCAAGTCTGGTTTTTTCCAAACCGGCAGCCAGCAGAGGCCCCATTTCCTCAAGGGCCAGGCGCAACAATCTCTCCTGAAAAGCTCCGGTCGTGTCCATCCGGCGGCAAGCAATTCCTGAAGGTGGGCCTGTACCCAGGGGAAAGCGGTTTCAAAATATTGCTTTTCGCCTACAGGTGATAACATGATCTTCTTGCTTTCCGGGTGGTGGTTTTTAATACGATGATCAACCGTTGCATTGCCGATCAGGAGCTTGACCCGGCAAGAGGATCCGCCACAATGCCAGCCATCGGTAAACGTGCCATCCGGGAAGAGAAACCCTTTTTCCTCTTTGCTGTAGGTCGTTGCTCCGCAGTTAGAGCAGGGCAACCCCTTTGCTTTTTCCTGTGGTTTTCTGCAACCAAGAGCACGCACAGGCAGCCCCTCTATGCCCGGCTGGCATGAGATACAGAAAAAGCCGCCCTCATGGCCGTGGATGAAATCACAACCGCCACAGATCGGGCACGGCTTGAGGAATTTCAGCTGTTCCGGCTTTGGTGATACTCGATGACCATTATTTTTCCGCAAAGAAACATTATCACCATCGCCTGCTGCCGGGTGGTGGCATTGTCTGACCGGCTGGCTGCCCTCCCGGCCTGTTGCCATCCCCTTGTTTTCGGCTGAGATCGGCTTTGGTTCCGGGGGCTGACCTTGCCGCTCTTGCACCAGGATACTGTTGCCGATCGAATCGTTTGCTGTCTGCGTGTCTATGAATTCAAAAAGTCCCATTTTATCTATGCCCACACCTGCCTACACTGGCTACACCTTGCCTACAGGGGGTGTAACCAAGATATATTCATACATCTCAAGTAGTTATGTAAGAAAAAACCCCTGGCTACATGGCTACACCAAAAACACGCCCCTTAATATTAAAAAAGTATAATTTCTCTTTTTTCTACACATGCGCGTAGGAGGTGTAGCCATGTAGCCATTATATAATAATATAATATAAATATATTATATTATTATATATTCTTTGGCTACATCCTGGCTACATTTGGCCTATTTTGGCTACACTGACTACACCTTAACTTTTTTCACTTCATTTTTTTCATGTCAAAAACCCACACCCGCCGCGTCTTGGGCCTGCCACTGACTTCATTAACATCCGGGTCATTTGGAAATCGGAATACATGACTTGCCTTCACATAGCCGGGATGGGTCCGTAGGGATTCAAACAGTCTTTCATTTGCCGTGAATTGGAAACCGTTATGCCGAAGCTCCCGTTCAACTTTGGCCATATACAGGTAGAGTTTTCCCGTCTTTTCATTGAGGTAGAGGACGCCATTCAGTTTGTCGTCTGAAATCAAGTCAACCTTCTCGAAAAAATCATCGGCAAGAGTATGCTCGGTTTGCGCGGCCGTTATCTCTTTGAGCAGGGCAATCTCTTCTATAAATGCCTTCAGACGGCTGTTTTTTATCCCGTGTACCCGACAATACAAGCGGTGAAAGGCCAGGATCAAGGCGTGGTTTTCCCTGATTCTTCGGTTCTTTATTGATTCAAGGTCTCTGTTTATCTTCTGAAATTCAGCAAACCAATCCTGTTCAAATACTTGCCGATGCTGAAGCGTAACCATGATGACCCGCGCTAAAGCAGGTTGCGGGACGTCTGCCAGGCGGTCATAGGCTGCCTTGGTGGTATCGTTCAAGTGTTCAGTCTTAAATTCAAGGGAGATAGTCCTCTCTTTTTCCGCCTTGCCCTTGAATACCTCGTTGTTGGCGGCGAAGAGAAGGGCACCGGAAAAAGGCGTCTCAACGGTCTGGAAGTTATTACTGAACTTGGCCATGAGCTGGAGCGGATTTCGATTATAGAGGGGTAAAAGGGTGGAATAGTCAAAAGCTGAGCGTTCATCTCTGACATTACCTTCAATAATGGCGCTGAAAATATTTGATACCCGGCCTATATTGCGAACCAGCCCTTTTCTGGTGTTCAGGGAACTGGTAGAACAGCCTTCCGTATCAAATCCTTGCAGCCGATTCAAGAGGACAACAAGAGACGATTTTGCCGCCTGTACATCGCCCCAGAGAGATAGAAAAGGGAAAAATCCGAGATTTTTTTTGATTTGAACCGTAAACCAGGAAGCAACTACCCAGGCCATCGTCGCAGATCCACGAGGACCCCATGCTGTTGTGATCAGCTTGTGAATATCACGAACCGCAAGACCGGTTTCAGCCGGGTTAATACTTTTTTCTCCGGCATGAGCAGGAGGCGCGGCCCATTCTCGAAAATTAAGCTTATACAGTCCCCGCTCCGGTCGATGGGTCATGCCCTTTTTATCAACGGCGAAGTTTTTGAAGAAATACCAGGACGATTTTTCATCAAAACCAGTCTGGGGAATTTGCCGAACCTCGGGCACCTTGCTGGAGGTGATTCGGGCGGCAAAGGCAGTAGCCTCCTTGGCTCCCCCCATGAATGTTACCGGCGCCCGTCTGGATAGAAACTTTTTTAAATCTCCAACTCCTGCAATATCCCGCCCACTTGCCTTTGCTTTTTGGGCCTTTTTCCCTCGAGGCGTAATCTTGAGAAAATAAAAATATTCTGCGTTGTCTGGGTCACTTGTATCCTTGAGGAAATAGATAACCTCGACAATACCATCAAGAACAAAACTCACAATCAACTTGGATTCATCCTTTTTGGTGACCGGAACAGCATACCAAGTGCAGCCCCCATGCTCAAAAATTCCCGGCGCACGGTGATGAAAGTCAAAGAATATCTCGGCATATTCCCGCGCTGTCTCTGCAATGGCCAGGGCGGCATTAACTGTCGTAGACTATAATTCTTCATCAGAAAGTGAGGATGAATTCCTGACATTAAGCACGGGCTGAGCCTCTATGTTCTCCAGTATAAATGTAAAGATA
>JANTGH010000055.1 GCA_024763055.1 Desulfobulbaceae bacterium | reverse complement strand
GTATAGTCATGACCCACCCCGACACACTACTCCTTGTATATCTGTGTTTTGTACTTAGCCATCTTTGAGTGAGTTGCGACTTTTTACGAGTTCATCACATTTAGCCCTGAAAATATTTCTTGATGTATGCAAGAGAGGTGATCGCTCCTTTCCTTTTTTCCCATTGCAGGATACGCCCTATCATCGTATAATCTATATTTTTTAGATAATCTCGGCGCGGAACCCGTAAGTTTTTAAAAATCGTTGCCGTAATCTTTCATTGTGCGTCGTGGCTGATAATGCCGGAATCTTCACATTGCTTTACGTGCCTGTTCCTTGCATAGTCATTAATAATTATTTCATCCAAACTTGAGCGTTCCTTAAAATTGCCCTTTCAGTTGTAACCCCCAATAAACGGATAGTTCCCCATGAACACATCTCTTAAGTTAAAATTTGGTCTGCTCCTCACTCTGATCATCTTCGCCTTTATGGTACTGGTACCTTCATTTTATCCCGGCGCCCCTGATTGGTGGAAAAAATATCTGGCCCCGGGCGGATTAAAACTTGGTCTGGATCTGCAGGGGGGAATGCATCTGGTCCTCCGAGTGGACCTGAAAAAGGCTGTGGAAAATTCTCTTGATCTTGCAGCATCCGATCTCAAAGACGGTTTGGCGGAAAAAAACATCACCGCAGTGCGCATGGAATCGCCGGACCCGCACCAGATTGTGTTTACCCTGCCCAATACCGGTGCAGTGGACACGGTCAATCAAATCATCAAGGAAGACTTTCCCAATCTTGACATCACCGTCGCTGCCGAAAAGGGTTCCTTCCCCAGGATCACCCTGAAACTCACCAATGATGAGATTGATTTTATTCATAAAAATGCGGTCAATCAATCGCTTGAGATTATCCGTAACCGTATTGACCAGTTCGGTGTTGCCGAGCCGGTCATTCTACGCCAGGGCGAAAATGAAATCGTGGTCCAGCTGCCCGGCGTCAAGGACCCGGATCGTGCCATGGGCCTTATCGGGCAAACGGCACAGTTAGAGTTTAAACTGGTAGCCGATGACACCGGTGTTGATCTGAATAAATTAATCGGCGAAGCCGTCAAGGCAGGTCAGTGGAAAGAAGGCGACAGCAGGAAACAGCTGAATCTTGCATTGCAGTCGCGTCTGCCCAAGGGCACAGAGGTCTATTTTCAGCGTATTGTTGATGACAAGACAAAAAAGGAACGCCAGGTTCCGATCCTGCTGAACAGTCAGGTATTGATGACCGGTGAAATGGTCAAAAACGCCCAGGTCCGCATTGGCGGCAGCTTTAACGAACCCTATGTCAGCCTGGATCTCACCGGGCGGGGCGGCAAAATTTTCGGTTCTATTACGGAAAAAAATGTCGACAAACGCCTGGCCATTGTTCTTGATGAGGTTGTCCGCTCCGCTCCTGTTATCCGGGAAAAAATCCTTGGCGGCAAGGCGCAGATTTCCGGGAGTTTTACCCATGAAGAGGCTACCGACCTGGCAATTGTCCTCCGGGTGGGCGCCCTGCCTGCTCCGGTCGAAATTATCCAGAACCTGACTGTCGGTGCCAGTCTTGGTCAAGACTCCATCAACAAGGGGCTTACCTCCGGTCTGTTCGGTGCCTTGATGGTCCTGGTCTTTATGGTCATCTATTACCGTCTTTCCGGGATCATCGCCGATTTATCGCTGGCGCTCAATATTTTCTTCCTTTTTGCCGGACTGGCCATGTTAGGCGCAACCCTGACCCTGCCGGGTATCGCCGGTATCATTCTCTCCATTGGTATGGCGGTTGACGCCAACGTGCTCATCTTTGAACGAATGCGGGAAGAATTCGAACTGGGGAAATCGGTCAAGTCCGGGGTTGACGCGGGCTTCAACAAGGCATTCTGGTCCATCGTCGACTCTCAGGTCACCACCCTTATCACGGCTATGGCCCTGTTTCTTTTTGGTACCGGCCCGATCAAAGGTTTTGCCGTTACCCTGTCGCTTGGCATCATTTTCAACCTTTTTGCCGTCCTCTTCTGCAGTCGTCTGGTCTATGACATGCTTTACGGCACCAGGACACTGAAGGAATTGAAATTTCTACGTTTTGTCAAGAAACCAAACTTTGATTTCATGAAAATCCGTAAATTCGCCTTCGCGTTTTCAGCGGCACTTGTCCTGATGGGCCTGGTCTCCTTTGCCGAAATCCTGCGCGGCGATGCCAACATGGGTGTTGATTTCTCCGGCGGCTCGCTTCTGCAGTACAAGGCCGATCAGCCGTTTCAACTTGACGAGGTACGCTCCGCCTTTAAGAAAAACGGCTATCCGGGCATTGATCTGCAGCAGGTAACCGGAGAAAACCGGTTGATCGTCAAGATCAAAAAATCAGAAGAAACCGTTGGCCACCTCGCCGAAGAAATCACAGCTGTCCTGACCAAGGAAGAGGCCGGTAAAGGATTTATACTTGAGAGCCAGTCTGAAATCGGCTCATCCGTATCCGCAGTTCTTCGTAATAAAGCCATCCAGGCTATTGCTATCTCACTGCTCGGAGTCCTCTTTTACCTCGCCATTCGCTTTGATATGAGTTTTGGTCTGGCTGCGGCAGCGGCAACCTTTCATGACGTTCTGGCCGTACTCGGCATCTGCTGGCTGCTTAACATGGAAATCACCCTTCTGCTGGTGACCGCGCTGCTGACCCTGGCCGGGTATTCGCTCAATGACTCGGTGGTTGTCTTTGACCGCATCAGAGAAAATAAACAAAAAACACCCAATGCAAATCTTTTTACAATTATTAATAACAGTATTAATCAGGTCCTGGGTCGCTCTATCGTCACCTCACTGACCACTGCTCTGGTCCTGGTCGCGTTGTTTTTCTTTGGCGGTTCGGCAATCCATGCGTTCTCCTTTACCCTGCTGCTCGGGATTATCATTGGGACCTATTCCTCGGTCTTTATCGCCAGCCCGCTTCTGACCCTGAAAAAAAGCCGAGGTTAAGCAACCATGAGTGAACAGTTGCCTGATAATTTCCAGCCGGTTCAACCTGAGGAAAAATTCTGTTTCTCCTGTCATCCCGGAGTGGACTGCTTTACCGAGTGCTGCCGGGAACTTGATCTTGCCCTGACCCCCTATGATGTCCTGCGATTGAAAAATCGGTTGCAGATGCACTCCGGTACCTTTCTCGAAAAATATGTCATCATCGCCTGGGAAGAAGGGCAGATCTTTCCCACCTGTTATCTGACCATGGTCGACGACGGTCGGGCCAGCTGTGTCTTTGTGGAAAAAACCGGCTGCACGGTCTATTCGGACAGGCCTTCCGCCTGTCGTGCCTATCCGGTTGGGCGTGGGGCTCGACGCGGCGAAAACGGCAAAAAGGAAGAGCTGTTTATTCTCATCAGAGAACCCCATTGCCGTGGTTTCGAGGAGCCCGACACCCAGACACCGCCTCAATACTTTGCCGACCAAGAGCTTGAAGCCTACAACCAGGCAAACGACGCCATCCTGCCCCTGCTCCAGCATGATCGTATCCGGCAGGGATTTCGCCCCGACAAAGCACAGCTCCATCAATTTATCCTTGCCCTGTACAATCTGGATATGTTTCGTCAGGAAATGGCGGATGGTCGAATCAATATGAACCGGCCTCTAAGCGCCATGGAACTTCAGGCCCTGGCCGGAGACGATGAACAGCTGCTCCTGCTTGGTGTTCGCTGGCTGCTCCAGGAATTCTTCGAAGAATAACCAACCCGCCTATTGCAAGACTTTCCTTTTGTGGATAAACAACGCCTGGACAAATTAAGAGAAATCAGTCATCGCTACTGCCGGAAGGAAGGCGGGGCCCATGGCCCGGACCATAGTGAACGGGTCTGTCAAATGGCCCTGCGCCTTGGGCGGGAGATGGATGCAGATCCTGAAATTTTGACGGCTGCCGCCCTGCTTCATGATATTGGCCGGGCAGAAGAAAGCGCCAGTAAGGGAGCAATATGCCATGCCGAATATGGCGCCAAGCTGGCGGATTCTATTCTAAAAGAACTTGAATTTTCTTCCGACTGCATAGGCAAAATATGCCATTGTATCCGAGCGCATAGGTATCGTGGAGCATGTCCACCACAAAGCCTTGAGGCAAAAATACTCTTTGATGCCGACAAACTCGACTCCATCGGCGCCATAGGAATCGGTCGTGCCTTTCTCTTTGCCGGCCAAATCGGCGCCTGCCTCCATAATCCGGAACTGGACCCACGGGAAACGGAGTCCTATTCCAACCAGGATTCAGCCTATCGGGAATTCCAGGTCAAGATGACCCGGGTCAAGGGACGCTTATTAACGCCTGCGGGGGCAAAGATAGCCGCAAACAGACACCAGTTTATGGAAATATTTTTTGACAGGCTCAACAGAGAAATTTACGGATCGGACTGATCCGTCATAAAAGGGTATGCTTACCCATGCAGATATTTTCGGGATGACCGACTCATGATACAATTGGTAATTTTTGACTGCGACGGAGTGATGTTCAACTCAAGAGAAGCCAATCGCGCTTATTACAATCACCTGCTTTCCGTATTTGCCTGCCCTGCAATGGATGAAAGCGAGGTCCATTACGTTCACAGCCATAATGTCAACGACTCGGTGGCCCATATTTTCCGTAACCATCCTGAAATTGACACGGCAGAGGTCGCGCGGTACAGAAGCTCACTTGACTATCGCCCCTTTCTTGACCATATGATAATGGAGCCGGACCTGATCGATTTTTTACAACTCATCAAGCCGGAGTATCATACCGCCATCTCAACCAATCGCACCAACACCATGGATATGGTCCTTGATATCTTTGGGCTCCGTCCCTGGTTTGAAATGGTCGTCACCGCACTGACTGCGCCACGACCAAAACCAGCCCCTGACGGCTTGTATATGATACTGGAACACTTCAGATTGCAACCGGACCAGGCTATTTATATCGGTGATTCCGATGTGGACCGAGAACATTGTGCCGGTGTCGGTATGCAACTTATCGCCTTTAAAAACCCGGATCTAATTGCCGATTACCATGTCCGGCGCTTCATGGACATTGCCAAACTTCCACCTTTTAAATAGTCGGGCAATAAAACAGGGATGCGATGAAAAGACGGTACGCACCCCACCGAAAGTCAACACTTCAAGGTAGCCTTCAAAAGATAACAGTACTTCATCCATTCCAAGATCGACAGCCTCCAGTCGCGCCTGAATTAATCTATCAAAAAACAGCCTCATAAATGCAGGTGGAACATCTTGGCGGTCAACTGCTGCCAGTATCCCTGCCTGCGGTCGGCTATGCCGGCAAGTGTGCCGTAATGCAACGCTGTCTCGGGATTATGGCGCCAGTACGAATAGGGCAGCCCGCCCAGGATACGATTAAATAGAAAGGCCAGGCTTATGAGAAAAACAACGGCAATGATAAAACCAATCACCTGGGTGACCGCGGTAATATAGCCCATAGCGACAATCAAAGCCGTTGCCGTTGCCGGAGGATGATTGCACTCAAACCAGATCATTGCCAGACTGGACAAACCCATGGCCAGCGAAAGGATGACAATACTGCCGGCGCTTACAACACCGGGGTCTGCGACCGCCTGCGAAGAAAAGACAAAAAATCCAAGATACAGAGCTATGAACCCCGATACCAGGCCGGACAGATGCGAAAGAAGCACGGTTCTCGGTGCGGAGGCAGCCGACATAGGCATACGGAAAAGAATAAAAGCAGACGGTCCCAGGGGTGGAAAAAGCAGGGGAAACTGCGTATAATAGGCGGCTGTTGACAAAACGGCAAGGGCCATGGAGCCCTCAACAAAAACAAACAGCCGAACAACCCGTTCAGGGTGCTGCAACCGTGGCAGCAGATACCGCAACTGCAATCTGGAAAAAAAACTGACCAGCCGATAAAGCAGGGTCCCCTGAGGCCCATTATCTCCAAAACTCGTAGTTTCCTGTGTATACTCTTTCATGGTCATCCATTCTCATGCTCGGCAATAGCCGTTTTTACTGCCTCAAGGGTCGGTTGCTCCCCGACATGACAAAGCCCCATGAGCTCATAGATGTCAAGAAAGCCCTGTTCAGTTTCATCGATAAGACTGGCAAGATCAGCAGGAGAGAGAGAAAAACGCCGCATGGCTTCGTCTACAAATAAAGATGCTTTATTATTCTCCCGGTGCAAGCTGCTTGGCAGCAAGGATGCCGTCATCAACGGTAGAGCAATTGTACCCTCCAGATGCAGGTCAGTGATGCAGTCCGAACCGGTATTGTGGATACCGACAAAACAGATCAGCTGCTCCGGGAACTGCCAATGCTGTAAAATCCATGCCCCGGCCTGGGCATGACTCCAGCCAAAATGTTTTTTCTCAATCCTCGAGAGACGATCACCGGAACTCATCCATTCCTGCACTACGGGTTGATAGTACTCAGTCCAGTTGGTCAGCAATACCGGCAGGGCAACATCTGCTATCAACATCGCCGTAAAGGCATCGTCACACTGCTCCGGACAATAATGACGGGCAAAATTTCTGGCCACAAGAGCTCGTACAAGAGAGTCGGTCCAGAACGCCTGATGATCAAAAAGAGCAGCAGTCGGTCGCGGGACAGCCTTTACCGCGGCAAAGGAAAGGGCAAGGGAACGGATGTGGTCAAGGCCGAGCAGGCTGACCGCATGCTGGATCGACAACACCGGTGAACGCAGGTTAAAAAAAGAGGAGTTCACTATTTTAAGGACCTTGGTCGAAATCTCGGGTAATGAGCCGATAAGCTGAGCAATCCGGTCCAGATCAGGCTCCGGTTTATTAATCTCTTCCAGTAATCTCGTTATGGCCACCGGCAGAGTGGCTATCCTGATATTTTTAAATAATGTTTCGAAATTACCAGTGGATATGGCCGCATGGCGACGAATGCGAGTAAAAAATTTAAGGGTCAAGGGATTCACCTGTTCACTGAATATATTTTACTTCATTATATAGATGTAAAAAATAAAAGTGAAAGAAATCTTGTTAGGGAATCTCTTTCATCGAGACTTCAGTAATTCATATAGAGACACAGTAGACGCATAGCCCGAGAATGTTCCATGCGCCTTCACGATAACTCGGGTACTCTCCAGCTCAATTCGGGTTGAAAACCTGCAACAGAAAAAATGACAGCAAAGGCTCTGTATTGTTAACATCAACAAACACGAAAAATCCCTGTTCTCGAGATGAAAAGACGTCACCACTGGGAATTTTCCTGAAAAACAGGTAAGGTTTCCCAATATTGATGCGACGACTTACTATAAATCCGCAGTTCATCGTCATAGACAATTGCGGTGAAACGTTCTTTTCGCTACAGGGGAATTAAGTATGGATAAAGCGGATATCGGCCTGATCGGCCTGGCTGTTATGGGGCAAAACCTGGTTCTGAATATAAACGATCACGGATATACTGCGGCTGTATTTAACCGTACCATTTCCAAGGTTGACACCTTTATGAAAGGTCCGGCCCGGGGAACAAATATTATCCCCACCTATTCCATCAAGGATCTAACAACCACGTTAAAAAAGCCACGCCGGATCATGCTGATGGTCAAAGCCGGGCCGGCGGTTGACGACCTTATTGAACAGTTATTGCCCTGCCTTGATCCGGGAGACATCATTATTGACGGTGGGAATGAGCTGTATACAAATACGGAACGTCGGGTCGGCACTCTTGCGGAAAAGTCCATTCTCTTTATCGGTACGGGTATTTCAGGCGGCGAGGAAGGCGCACGGAGAGGGCCATCCATCATGCCGGGAGGAAATCCGGCAGCATGGTCGTTTGTGAAAGATATTTTCCAGTCCATTGCGGCTAAGGTTGATGGGGTTCCATGCTGTGACTGGGTTGGAGAGGGAGGCGCAGGTCATTTTGTCAAAATGATCCATAACGGAATTGAATATGGCGATATGCAACTTATCTGTGAGGCCTATGACTTCATGAACCGAGGGCTCGGAATAGGCGAAAATGCCATGCAAAAAATCTTTGCCCGCTGGAATGAAGGGGTGCTTGACTCCTATCTGATCGAAATAACGTCTCATATCATGGGGTTTAAAGATAAAGACGGCGGACCGTTAATCAAAAATATCCTCGATACCGCAGGCCAGAAAGGCACCGGCAAATGGACGGGAATCAATGCTCTTGATCTGGGTGTCCCGCTAACTCTTATCAGTGAAGCCGTATTTGCCCGTTGCCTGTCTTCAATGAAAGAAGAACGCATTCGGGCGGCTGCTTTTCTTGAAGGGCCAAAGTCGAGTTTTTCCGGCAACAGGAATGCATTGATTAAAGATATTCATGACGCATTGTACGGGGCCAAAATCATTTCCTATGCCCAGGGTTACATGCTCATGCGTGAGGCCGCAAAAGAGTATGGCTGGGATCTACGCTACGGCCGCATTGCGCTTATGTGGAGAGGGGGCTGTATTATTCGCAGCGCCTTTTTAAATAATATCAAACAGGCTTTTGAAAAAAACCCGGCATTGGAAAATCTGCTCCTTGATAATTTCTTCCGCTCGGCAATCCATACCGCCCAGGCCGGCTGGCGCCGGATGACAATAAGGGCCATTGAACTCGGCATTCCGACACCGGCTATCTCTTCCGGGCTGGCCTATTACGATGGATATCGCAGTGGGCGGCTGCCGGCAAATCTACTGCAGGCGCAGCGAGACTATTTTGGCGCCCACACCTATGAGCGGGTTGACCGACCGCGTGGAGAATTTTTCCACACCGACTGGATCGGCAGCGGCGGCAATGTATCTTCAACTCCTTATACGGCATGACCACTTCTTACCGGACGAAGATATCAAGTATTTATAAATGGTTCCAATCTGATTTTAGCGGCTCTGAATAAAAGGTGATCGATCATCTGTTATTCTACGCCGGGGACAATCTCCGCGGGACTCTGCGTAAAGTTAAAAGAAAGCTCTCTTTTCAATAGAACTGGGGTTTGAATGAATAGAGGGACAATAACTAATCCCCCTCGTCCAAACGCCTGAGTCCTTCCATAAGGATCATCATAAAATCACCAATCTCCCGTGATTTCATCATGGATTCAGGCAAACCGGGCAAAAAGCGAAAATAACCCTTTCGCTCCGACAGCATTGCATAAATGGCCTCCTGGTTGTCTAATTCTTCAAATCGGGCCGCAATCACGGCGCCTTCACGAAATGTGACCCGGGCAGTACCACTTTCCATATCAAGCAGCAATTTTCCGGTTTTCTGATGCATGTGAAAGACCTGAAGTAACTCGGCTGGGAGAATTGCATCAATGCGGCCGGTAATAACAGGCTCACCATCATCATCTCCCAGTCCTTCCGATATGTTTCCAAGTTTAAATTTAATAAGACCGGTACACCCGCCACAGGTAAAAACAGTCTCTCTATACTCGGCAAAGTCGACAGTTGCCGCCGGAAGAAGTTGAAACAGCAATTCGGTAACAGCCCGGACAAGAATCAGGCAGGACGGACGCCCCACCGGCAGGAATACAGCCTTATCGGACAACACCATACGGTCGTCAACATTGTAGAAGGGACAGCCTCGCTCCTCAATAATATCAAATGCTGCAGAAAAATGTGTCATTCCATAAAAAGGCAGAAGAGAAGGCGCTTGGAGAACTTGTGGAAAAATAAAAAAAGTATCCACCCCATAATTGTATCTTCATTGTACACGGGAACAGGTTGAGACTCAATTGGATTCTTGTTCTCTCTCCGCAACGATTGACATATTATATTCTTGCGCAAAAAAATTTTGACATATCGCATGAATAGGATATAATTTTTCTCAAAGGCAACTTGTTTTCATTTCAAGTATACTATACACTATATAATGATACAGGCAGTGTACCATATACTATTTTTTCCGTCACATTACCCTGAAAGGGGTATCCAAGGCTGAAATTATTACCATAAGGTATCCAAAACCAGTACATTCTACAGGTACTCCAGACTCGGTAACTTTCCCGGGTACCAGTAGTGACGCAGGTAACAGTTCGCCTGTTTGCGAAATAACTACAATCGTCGAAGTCTCCTCTATTACAGGGTTCACAACATGGTCACAGATTCCGATCAACATACCGCCGACTATGAACAACTGCAGACAACCCTTGAGCTTTATCCAAGCATTAAAATATCTCTGGTTGAAGGCAATCCCCCGGACACCTATGAAATAGAATATCACCTCAACGGCTATGTCCGTAATCCCGACGGGAGTATAACAACCGCCAAACTTCATAGAATACGAATTACGCTTCCGTTTGGTTATCCGCATTTTGCCCCTATGGTCAAACCCTTGACCCATATTTTCCATCCCGATATTGATCCCGCTGCAATCCGTATAGCCGAGCAGTGGCAAAAGAATCCCACACTCTCTGACCTGGTCCTCTCCATCGGTGAGATGATATGCGGCAATAACTATAGCAGTGAAGACCCTTTTAACCAGGAAGCAGCAGACTGGTACGAACAACACCGCAATGAATTGCCGCTTGATGTTTTACAGATAGCCGACATCGATGATTCAGATGAACGATTTGACACCCTTGATGAAGATGCCTTTACCTCTCTCGGTCTCGATGATGAAGATCTTTTCGGTGCTGAAGCAGAAGCCGACGAAAGTAAAATTGATCTATTCCATCTGCAGATAGGTCAGAAAAATATTTTTGCCGCCGCAAAAATACTTGCTGATATACCGCAAACCGCCAATGTCCCCGACAGGGAACAGATTGAGCAGACTATTGCCGATGCTCTGAAAAAAAGTGATAGCCTTTTTAAAAAAGCTGAACAACTTGAAGATCAGGGAGAATTAGACGAAGCAGCCATTGTGATTGATGACCTGGAGTCCATCGTCGGGGATTACCCTGGTCTTGACAATCTGCGTAACCGCATTCTGCAGTCCCAGTCCCTTGCCAATAGTTTTTCTCTTGAGAATGAAGATGAAGCAGAGATCAGTTCCCAGGAAAAATCCGCACCACTACAAAAAGAGCCCACAAAAAAAGCTGCAATTTCAGCGGAATCATCCATTTCTTTTAAGGCAATCTTTATCGGAGTCGTTATTGGTATCATCCTTGTGGCCGGTGGTCTGCTCTATGTACAGGACCATAAAATCCTCACTCAGGGACAAACAAACTGGCAGAAAGTGCATGCGCTTATCGACAACAGACAATTTGACGATGCCCAGGCAGAGGCCGAAGCCATCGTCAGAGACATGGATAACCTTATCCTGCTTAAATCCTCCGGCAATTCCCTGACAACAGAAATCAATACACTGCTCAATTCTGATGACTTTCAGCAGGGGTTATTGGGAAATACCCTGTATGAAGGATCGTATGTATCCTTTGCCGAGGCGGAAAAACTCAAGAAACTGGCCAAACTCACCAATACGGCCGAGCGGTTTATTAAACAGGGAAAAATCAGAGCCTCACTGGCGGCTTATCAACAGGCACTCCATTATGCTCGAAAAAATGAACTGACGGTCAAGGCGCTGGAACTCGCACAAACCATCAACAACCTGCGCCTTGAGGAAACCCTGGCAACAGCGAAAAAGGCCGAGCAGGAAAAAGAATGGGAAAACGCCGTTAAAACGTATAGCCGTGCACTGGAACTCTCCCGTTCAATTTCTGATTCCAAAGATGCGGAAGAAATAACAAAACGGTTGGCAGCAGCTACCTTCCGTCATGAACTCGATCAATCCAAGCAGGCGTTTACCGGTGCGCAATGGCAGGAAACCATCACCATGCTGGAACACGCCCGTCAACTTCTTAAGGAGAACCCGACGGCTGTTACGGAGCAGGAAAGAACAGAATTAAACCAGCTTCTTCTTAATTCACGGCTCTATCAGCTGTTGACCCTTGCGCGAGAGGCGTATGAGCGCCATGATCTGGCAACCAGTATCAGCAGGTACCAGGAAACGCTTCACCTGTTAGACACTGAAAAAAATAATTTCAGTCCGGGCATCGAGGGAGCCTATGGAAAAATACAAACTACGCTGTTAATGCTGCAAATTGCCCAGGTGCAACGTCAGGCTGTACAGGCTAAAAATTCGGGAAAACTAACAGAACTCCTCAACCATTATAAACGTATCCTGGAGCTCATACGAACAAGTCCATTCCATACAAATGAAAACCTGCGCCAACTCACAGGTGACATACAAAAACAGATTGCGAACACACGCAGACAACTTGACCGTCAAAGCAAGATAAACTATCTAAAAGTAAATTATCAGAAAATATTTAAAAAACATTACCCATCCTTTACCGGTTCAAAATTTGAGCACCCCAAGGTCGTCTTCAGGAAAAAAATAGGAGGAAAAATGCTTTTTACCCTTACCTGCATTGAGCGAAGCCAAGGCAGTTCATCACGCTTATCACTCCAATACCTCTATGATCCGGCAACGAAACGGTGGACTCTGTATACAGGTCAGTGATGGAGATGCTGATGTCCGTGTCCGTGCTCCTCTGAAAGCGGACCTCCTGTCAGCGCCAGGGCTTTTTCCAGTGCCCCCTGAACCTCCTTCAGGCTACTGACCGCCTTGGACAACTGGTCGGCAAGCCCTGCGTCCATCTCCTCAAGTTGTTTCGCCCATTCTGCAAATTCCTCTTGGTGACTACGATTGTGCTCAATCCAGTGAGGCAGCATGATCCGCAATTTTTCAATTATATCCATATCTCTTAAACTCCTCAACTCCCCACGGATGACTTTAACACAACTGCACCCCCTAAAAAATCTATTCTCTGAATAACTACATCGGCAATCTTTTTCGGTTCCTCAAAAAACGTCGACAAAACCACTCCATTATCAACAACCTCAAGGGAAGTTACTGCCTCCATCACTGTCTTTTGTTCTCCACCCTTTTCAACAACAGCCCGTATCTGACACATACATCCTCCTTATATAACTATGCTCACAGAGAAGGCTCCTGACATCTTTAAAAAAACACAACAACATGATCGTTAGGCTACCCATCAAATCCAGTCAAGCCGGTTAAATCAAAAAACGAAACTCTCCTTTACCAAGCAAATCGTGCAGATGAAGCATGCCTAACAGTTCCTTCTTTTTACCGACGACCGCAAGGATAGTTATTTCATGCTCCTGCATAAGACTGAGTGCGTCGGCAGCAAGCAGATTACAAGAAATAGATACAGGTCCCCGGGTCATGACATCTGCAAGTTGCAAATCTGCCATGGTTCCTCCAATCACAATTCTTCGAATATCACCATCCGTAAGTATGCCGATTAGACGGCCGCCTGTGCCTGTCACCATGACCGCGCCTAAATTCTTTTCATGCAGGGTAGCAAGAGCCTCCTGCAGAGAGGCCTGCTCCCCCACACAGGGCATCTCTGTGCCGGTAAGCATAACCTCACTGACGGAAATCTTTAATCGCTCGCCAAGACTTCCCCCAGGATGATTACGCCGAAAATCCTCAGCTTTGAACTGTTTGCGTTTGAGCAAGGCAACGGCCAGGGCATCTCCCAGAGCCAGGGTGGCCGTTGTGCTGCTTGTGGGCGCAAGCCCCAGCGGACAGGCCTCCTTCGGTACCCCGACATTGAGCGTTATCACAGCAAAACCGGAAAGCGTGGAACCGGCATCCCTTGTCATAGCGATAATCGGCACCTTGCGCTTACTGATGCTTGCAAGGAGGGCGTTTAACTCTGCGGTTTCTCCCGAGTACGAAATAGCAAGGATAACATCGGTGGGCGACACCATCCCGAGATCGCCATGCATGGCCTCAACCGGATGCAGGAAAAATGAGGGCGTCCCTGTTGAATTCAGGGTAGCCGTTATTTTTTGTCCGACCAGACCTGATTTACCAATACCGGTCACAATCAGTCGACTCGAACAGGCCATAATCAAATCCACCGCCCGGGAAAATTCATCACCAACACTGTCACGAACAGCTAAAATACCATCGGCCTCAACTTGCAGCACTTCCCGTGCCAGCTCTACCGTCATGCTTCCTCCTGCAGATCAATCACTACCCGTCCTCTTGCCTTTCCCTGAAGCATATGCACTATCTCGCCTTCAAGCTGCGGCAGCCCCACTATTCTACAAATTGATTCCAAACCGGAAAACCGCCATGTCGTGGCCAGTTTATTCCAGATTAACCTGCGCCTCTCCATTGGACATTGTGCGGAATCAATCCCAGACAAGGTTACACCTCGAAGAATAAAGGGATACACATTAAGGGGCAGGTCGGCTGAAGCCACATTACCGCAGCAGGTGACCACGCCATCATACTGCGTTTCTTTGATGGCGGCGGCCAGAACATCACCACCGACGGTATCAACCACCCCTGCCCAGCGCTCACGCAAAAGCATTTTTTCGGAACCGGAAAAAAATTTTCCCCGATCTATTACATGGATCGCGCCGATATCATGGAGAAATCCATGCTGATCCACCTTACCGGTAACGGCGGTAACTTCAAAGTGGAGAGAAGCCAGCAGCCGAACAGCGAGGCTGCCGACACCACCGGTAGCGCCGGTTACAAGAACAGAACCGTCTTCAGGTCGAATGCCAAGCGTCATAAGTCGATGGACACTCTGGGCAGCAGTAAATCCGGCCGTGCCGATCTGCATGGCCTCAAGAGGGGACAACTCAGATGGAAGGGGCATAACCCAGGACGCAGGCACCGAAATGTAGCGGCCAAAACCGCCAGGAGTATTCATTCCGAGATCATAGCCCATGCACAGCACCATATCTCCGGACACAAACGTATCGACAGTCGATGTATAAACACGACCAACGGCATCAACGCCGGGGGTATGGGGATAGCACCTCGTCACCCCGCGATTGCCGCTGGCGGAAAGGGCATCTTTGTAGTTAAGAGAAGAATACAGAACCTCAATGACGACCTCATTTTCAGGCAGATCATTCACATTTTTCCACTGCAGACAGCGACTGAAGGTGCCGTCCCTGTTTTCGTTGACAACAAGGGCCTGAAATGTAGTCTGTTTCATTGACGGGATGTTGAAAAAGATGACGGCTGCAGGGTGCCGGCAAGTATGTTATGGATAGTCCCCGATTGATCCTGCAGAGAATAGCGACCATCATCAAGAATCCCCCGGCCGATTCCCTGGATGCGATCACGGCCATTATCCCACAGCGCTGACCGATCTTTAAGATAATCACGCCTGTTCCAGAGCGCCAGCAGTTTATCATGGTTTTTCTCAAGACAATGCATCTGCTCAACAATCGCAGCAATGAGCAGTTCAAGCAGGCTCCCTAAATCATGATGCTTTTTGGTCGCAGTTTTCACCGAGGTAAGCAGAGGGACAAGCACCTCGGGAAAATCATCAGCAACAGAATTAATATTGAGGCCGACCCCGACAACGACGGTTAATGGTCCCTTTCCAGGGATGGCGAGAGACTCGGTAAGTACCCCTCCTACTTTTTTTCTGTTAAAATAGACGTCATTGGGCCATTTAAGAAAAAGAGGAGAGACGCCGCAGGACTTTTCCAGACAGAGACAGCAGGCAACTCCTGCCGCCAGAGTTATCAGGGATAACTTTTCCGGCTCAAGATCGGGCTGGAGGATCAGAGAGAAATATAGCCCGCCCCGGGGGGAAGAAAACGCCTTACCGTACTGCCCCCGTCCGGCGGACTGCTCAAGAGCCCAGACAACGGTTTTCGGTGGCGCCCCTTCGGCTGCCAGCTGAAGGGCATGAGCATTTGTTGATCCAAGACGTTCAAAGGGTATAATTATCATGTACGAATAACCGAACACAGACAGGTACCTGTTTAAAAAACAGTCTTATCATTACCCGTAGCCATGATCCACAGGACAGGACAACCTACAAGTAACATGCAGAGCAAAAAAAAAGCAGAAACCACCTGGGCTCCTGCTTGATACACCAACACAACAACCGGAAGAAATCAATTGATACCTTCAGAGCCCTCCTCATCCTTGATACGGTCGGGACGCGCGTACATGGTCGTGGAGCCGGACGACCAGAACATCAGTTCACCTTTGGTGACCAGCTTATTGGCAATCTTTTTGATTTCGCGCGGTTTGCGATCAGGATCGCATTTATAAAAGTCTTTGATATACAACTGGGGTTTGGGAGCTTTGGAAGCCTTTTCTATTATTGCAGCTTCTACTTCTTCTACACTCATTGCCATAATTAGACCTCATTGGCAGAGATGATAAATACTCCGACCCCGCGGATTCGGGGTCGGATATTGGTTACCGCTTATTTGGTATACGCGTCTGTATGGGACGTGTATCTGAACTGCGCCGTAGTATGCCAAGTGTCATAGGCAAGACGATAATCATCAATGGACTTATCTGTAAAGGGAATATCACATTTTTCAAAAAATTTCTCCCAGCTGATACGTTCAGCCCACTCGCCGATACGTTCATATTTGCGAGCATCTTTGGCATACACTTCGACAATTCTGCGAATAACCTCGGTCGTCTCCGGCCAACGCGGCGGGGTATTGGGAAGGTAGGGAATGATCAATTTGGAGAACTTGGGAGCGGATTTCGAATTAGAAACCTTGCCACCAACCAGAATGGCAATACCGTCACCCTCCGGGTCTGCCAACGGCATGGCCGGACACATGGTGTAACAGTTACCGCAGAACATACAACGGTCGGCATTTACCTTAACACTCTTGATTTCTTCCCCTTTGCTGTTGGTGGCCTTGGCAGGCTTTACAGCGCCTAAAGGACAGGAAGCAATAGCCAGCGGCAACTCACAGACACCGGTAATACGATCATTATCAATCATCGGCGGCTTACGATGGATACCGAGAATAGCAATGTCGGAAGCATGAACGGCACCACACATGTTCAGACAACAGGCCAATGCAATACGTACCTGGGCCGGTAATTTCATCGAGGTAAAATATTCAAACAGATCATCCATAACACATTTTACCGGACCGGAGGCATCTGTTGCCGGGGTATGGCAGTGCACCCAACCCTGGGTATGGACGATATTGGTCACACAGGCACCGGTCCCACCGATGGGAAACTTGTTGCCGCGCCCCTTGAGATCGGCAATCAGAGCGTCGCATTTTTCTCTGGAATCCACCATGAATTCCGCATTGTTACGGGTGGTAAAACGAAAATAGCCCTCGCAGTGCGCATCAGCGATATCACACATCTCGCGAACATGCTCAATAGATACCAGACGGGGAGAACCTACACGAACCGTGTAGCATTCGGCACCGCCCTCGGCAACATGAAGCAAAACACCGGGTTCAGGAATTTCATGGTACAGCCATTTACCCTTGTTCGCCTTAATAATCGGCGGCAACATTTCTTCATAACTTCGCGGACCAATGTCGGTAATCCTTCCCTCCATAGGATTTTTTGGATCATAACCCATGATATATATCTCCTTATAAATTTATTTCGTTAAGTACATTCGTTAAACGATGATCAGGCGGCGTGACGTTTACGAAATTCGATGATGTCACGCTCCCAGCCACCGGGTACTTCTTCTTCCTTCCAGAAGATATAGGGATTTGAGCGCGGCTCTCTGACATGCTGCGGAATCGGCTCAACGTTCATAATGCTGAGAAAATTAGCCAGACCAATACGCTGCATAGCCTCACCACAACGCTCACGATTCTTCCCGACTTCCATCCACCAGTCCCAGATTGTCTCGATCAGGTCGATAATATTTTCGTAGTCATTTTCTTTGGAGATTTCAATAAATGGGATAACCATGGTTGCGAACTGGGCACCATCAAGGATCGGGGCCTTGGCGCCGATGCAGATGGTCGCTCCTTTTTCTTTACCGGGTTTTAAGGCACGGGGCATAACATTGATGCAGTGCATACAGCGGGTACACTCGCTGTCATCAATCTTCAACTCATCGCCTTCCATCCACATGCACCTGGTGGGACAGAGATTGAGAACCTCTTTATTGATATTAAAAGGACCCCAGTCGCGGTCTTTATGGGAACCGCCATTGGCTGGAAAATTACCAGCCATGTACTCTTTAACCGCTGCCTGATCGATCTGGATATCGTCCTTCCATGTGCCGATAACAGCAAAGTCGGAACGGGCAATGGCTGCTACACAGTCATTGGCGCATCCGGAAAATTTAAATTTAAACTTATAGGGAAACGCAGGACGATGAATCTCATCCTGATAATGCATGGTCAGCGCGTAGCAGATATCCTGGGTGTCATAGCAGGACCACTCGCAGCGGGATTCACCAAGACAGCAGGAAGGAGTACGCAGGTTTGATCCGGATCCGCCAAGGTCCTGGTTCAGATCATGGGTAAGTTCCCAGAACACCAGCTCAAGATTCTCTGTTTTGGTACCAAGGAGAATCATGTCCCCGGTGGAGCCGTGCATATTGGTCATACCTGAACCATACTTGTCCCACAGGTCCATCATAGCACGAAGATGCTTGGTTGAGTAATACATACCGGAAGGCTGTGCAACACGCATGGTGTGAAAATGCTCAACCCCGGGAAAGCGTTCGGGGACATCCGAATAACGACCTACAATACCGCCGCCATATCCAAATACCCCTACAATGCCGCCATGTTTCCAGTGAGTAATCTTATCCTCGTACGACAGCTCAAGCTGTCCGAGAATATCCCAGCATTCCGGGTGTGTTTCCGCCTGCCGCTTCAGGTCAGTGACGAAACTCGGCCATGGACCTTTTTCCAGCTCATCCAACATAGGCGTGTCATGCTTTGCCATCAGTGTTCCTCCTCGTTCATGTTGTTATAAAAAACATTTGCCAAACCAACAAATTCTATTGATACCAGGGTATTAACCTCAGTGAAGGTTATACCACATTGAATGACCTTTCAACGTGCCATGTTGAATGGTCATTCAGTCTCTGACATTACCCGGATACCCTGATTATGTCAATAAAAAAGCTCGCTCTCTTTCCTGGTCCTTTTATCCGCTCTTTCACCCGGAGACCGTTATTTATAGAGAGGCCTGCGCAAGAAGATTCCTTTCCGGAGAATCCTTTGCCAAACGTTGACGGTCACCTCCTCCATCCGTCATTTCCTCTAACAGACGGGTGGCCAGAATCTTCCCGAGCTGCACTCCTTCCTGGTCAAATGAATTAATATTCCAGCAAAAGCCCTGAAAGACAATCCGGTGTTCATACAGGGCCAGCAGGGCACCCATGGCATAAGGAGTCAACCGGTCCGATAAAAGAATGGAATTTGGCCGGTTACCGGGAAAATACCTGTTGGGATTCTCATGGTTCCTTCCCAGAGCCAGGGCAAGAGACTGGGCCAGCATGTTGGCGACCAGCTTCTGCTGGCTTGTCGTGCCCTTTACCTCAAGGTCACCTTCATACTGAGGATGTCGAAAGCCGATAAAATCCGCAGGAACGACTTCCGTTCCCTGGTGCAGCAGTTGATAAAAGGCATGCTGGCCATTGGTTCCCGGTTCCCCCCAGACCACCGGTCCCGTCTGCCAGCGGACAAGCCTTCCCTGACGGGTAACGGATTTACCGTTACTCTCCATATCGCATTGCTGCAGATGGGCTGGAAAGCGTAATAAAGCCTGGCTGTACGGCAAAACAGCAAGGGTCGGCAGGCCAAGAAAATTATGATTCCAGATACCTATAAGTGCCATCAACAGAGGCATATTGCGACGGATATCCGTTTCCTCGGCGGCCAGATCCATGGCATGCGCCCCCGACAAAACCTCAAGCGCCCGATCATAGCCCAACATAAAGCCCAGGGTAACCATTCCCACCATGGAAGTGGCCGAATAACGACCGCCTATATAGTCATACATATAAAAAGAGATGAGATACCGCCCGGGATCATCCATCGGGCTGCCCTGCCCGGTAACTGCCAGAATATGGCGAGCCGGATCAAGTCCGGCCTCAGAATAGGCATGACGCACCAGCTGCTCATTGGTCAGGGTTTCAAGCGTGGTGCCGCTTTTGGAAACCACATTGACAAGGGTCCGGGAAAGGTCAACCCCGGCGAGCACGGCGGCAGCATCATCGGGGTCCACATTGGCAATGAACCGAGTGGCCCGATCAGGGAGGGACCATGCTTTTAAGGCCATGCAGAGGGCGCGGGGACCAAGATCAGACCCGCCGATTCCCACCTGTATCATAGTGGTGAAGGATTCATTCTTATGATTAACAATACGGCCGGCCTGTACATCATCAAGAAAACCCTGTAAACGGGCAAGCTGTTCCCGGGCCTGTCCGGCAGCCTCGGAATTATCGGGCTGCTCCCTGAAGATATCCCTGCAGGCGGTATGCAGGACCCGGCGCTCTTCACTGGCAAAACCTTCAATCCGGTTCATGATCGCGCCCTTTTTCATGGCCCGGAATTTCTCAACCAGCTCCGCCTCATCGGCAAGGGCCTGCAAGGCCGCAAGCACCTCGTCATCAACACGCTGGGTCGCGTACAACAGATCAAAGCCACAGGAGGACAAATGATACCGGGAAAATCGATCTGAAGAAAATAATCCCGGCGCAGTCAAATCGCAGGGTGAAGCGGCAAGCTGCTGCAGACTGCCGACTGCCGATAAATCAGAAAAATCCTTGAAATGCATCCCGTCCTCCTCTACACAGTTGCCCGATCTCAGGCGTCGGTATGATCAGTCCGAAGGGAATCCGGCCTGCTCCTTTAACCCGCCAATTACTCCGGTATAGTCCTGTTGTCCATAAATAGCCGAACCGGCAACAAAAATATTTGCACCGGCCCTTGCCACATCGCTGATGGTTTTCGGGCCGATTCCACCGTCAATCTCGATGCCGGCCCCGGGATTGACCTGGTCAAGCATGGCTCGCAGCTTCCTGGTTTTTTCCAGAGTTGAATCAATAAAAGACTGGCCGCCGAAACCGGGATTTACACTCATCAGCATGATAAGATCCACGTCGGCCAGGATATACTCCAAGGTAGAAAGCGAGGTGGCCGGATTAAGTACGGCCCCGGCCTTTTTACCAAGATCCCTGATAAAATGAATGGATCGGTGCAGGTGGGTGCAGGCCTCGACATGGACGGTAATCCAGTCAGCCCCCGCTTCGGCAAAATCCTGCAGATAGCGGTCCGGTTCCGTAATCATCAAATGAACATCCACAGGCAGCGCCGTCACCTGTCTGA
>JANTGH010000054.1 GCA_024763055.1 Desulfobulbaceae bacterium | reverse complement strand
AAAAATTGGCGCGCCCGGCAGGATTCGAACCTGCGACTCTCGGCTTCGAAGGCCGATGCTCTATCCAGCTGAGCTACGGGCGCGTATAAGGATTTCGGAAAAAATAATTATCCCATCCTGCTTGTCTTTTGTCCCGGCTTTTACGTTGTGAAAAGGATTACATATTCACACTATGCGCTCCTTCTCACGCCTTGAATCTGGAACAAAATCCGGCCCATTACGGGATAATTATTTCTTTCCGCAGCCCTATGAGGTCGATGGCTGGAGAAGGAAAAAATAAAAATAGCATCTTCTACTGACCCGTGCTACCGATTTTTATCCTTGAGGCGGGATTGCGGGTTTATAACGGCAGTTGGTGGTTATTTGCAGGTGCCGATTCGCCTGGCCTGCCAGCTTGTCTTTACAGTCATGGAACCGGTTGACATGCCCGGCATATTTGCCGGCATCTCGGGCATATTCATGTTCATTTCCATGGATCCTGAGGCCGTGTCGCCCCGGCCGGTAAAAGATCCCTTTCCCCTGGTAATCATGCCTTGCTGGTTACATTCTATTGTATAGTCCAGCCGTGCGCCGCTCATCTTTTTGTCTGTAATTTTGCAGTCTTTCCCTATGTTCGTAAGATTTGCCAGCGGGTCACGTTCTGCTTCCTCCCTGGTTACGCATTCCGTGTTTGTCGTTACCTGTGGCGCCGGCAGCATGGGCATGCTGACAGTGGTAACAAATTCCCATTTGCCGGGATTCATATGGAATGATGCGGCAATACCTGCGGCAGGAAGCAATAGACAACAGCAGATCAATACGGTTATACTCTTTTTTTGCATGATATTCCTCTCTGGTAGTAGATAATTTTCTCTTTTCAGACTAACAAAAGCAACCGATGACTGCCAATAAAACTTGAATGGACATGAAAAGAATTTTTGTTGCTGCCGCCAAATTTCTCGGATTACCGGAAGAGCAATGGCAGTCGGATACAGTTTGCCTGCAGTCCATATCACCTGACGGGTCTCAGCGGCAGTTTATCCGCCTTGTCGGGCCAGGGGGCAGACGTCTTCTAATTATCAAGCCGCCTGAGGGAGATGGGATCGGTCTTCATGAGGCGGAATCCGCCTGCTTCATAGGGCAACATTTGTATGGACGGGGAATACCTGTTCCCGAAATATATGGCTTTGATCCAGTAAACGGTCAGTTATTTGTTGAGGACCTTGGGGATGAGCGGCTGTACGATATGCTCAAACAAGCCTCAGAGGACAAGCGGCTGTACTGGTATAAACAGGTCATCACTGAACTAGTACGGATGCAGATTCAAGGGGCGGACGATTTTTCTTTGTCCTGGTGCTGGGACACGCCGCGCTACGACAAACAGCTTATGATTAAACGGGAATCGGGCTATTTTTTACAGGCCCTGTGCCGGGATTATTTTAACTTGTCCTTTGACCGGCAGCGGATTGAGGGGGAGTGTCGTCTGCTTGCCGAACGAGCCGGCAGGGCGCCGGCAGATTATTTCCTGCATCGGGATTTTCAGAGCCGAAATATCATGGTCAAGGACAATACGGTGCGGATTATCGATTACCAGGGCGGCCGCCTCGGGCCCTTGGCCTATGATCTTGCCTCCTTGCTTATTGATCCTTATATGGCATTATCCACATCGTTACAACAGGTGGTCAAAAAAAACTATTTTCGAGAGTTGCGAACATATATTTCCTATGATAGTTCGCAGTTTGAGCGGGAATATGTTTTGCTGGCCCTGCAGCGTAATCTGCAGATTTTAGGTGCTTTTGCCTTTCTGAGCAGGCAGCGTGGGAAAATATTTTTTTCTCATTTTATTCGACCCGCCCTGCTGTCGCTCAACTCCCTGCTTGCCAAACCAGAGGCCACCGATTATCGTGCCCTGCGCGTATTGGCCCACCAATGTCTATCCTCAGTCAAACACAATGATGATCTCTGAATCTTCCCCTACCATGGTGGCCCTTATCGGTCGCCCCAATGTAGGCAAATCAACGCTTTTCAACCGTATGATCAGACGGCGGGACGCCATTGTCGACCCCACGCCCGGGGTCACGAGAGATCGTCATTACGCCCGCGTCAATTATGAAGAACATCCCTTTACACTTGTCGATACCGGCGGTATCGAGGACGAAGATGATACCATTATCGGTCATATCCGCGAACAGGCCATGCGCGCGATTGATGAGGCCGACATTATTTTATTTCTCATGGACGGCCGCCAGGGACTGACTCCGAGCGACCAGGAGATTGCGGATATTCTCAGGCGGGCCGAGAAAAAGGTTTTTTTTATCGTCAACAAGATTGACAGCCCTGATCTTGAAATTGAATTGCTTTCGTCCTTTTACGAGTTGGGAGTGGACGAGATCTGGCCCCTGTCCGCTGATCACGGCTATGGCTTTCGGACCCTTATGGATGCCCTGGTCGAAGACCTGGATCAGGTGGATGTCCGGGAAGAGCTGCCGGAAGGAACCATGAAGCTGGCTTTTTTAGGTCGACCCAATGTGGGTAAATCCTCAATGATAAACGCCATTATCGGTCAGGAACGGATGGTGGTGTCTGATATTTCCGGAACAACCAGGGATTCGGTGGATACGCTGCTCAGCCGAGATAAATACAATTATCTTCTTATTGATACCGCGGGTATTCGTCGTAAGGGAAAAACAAAGGACAAGCTGGAAAAGTTTTCCATTTTAAAGGCCCTCAAAGCCCTGGGACGCTGCGATATCGCTCTTGTGCTTATTGATGCCGGGGAAGGCATTACCGAACAGGATACCAAGGTGATAGGCTATACCCAGGAACAGGGCAGGGCGTTGATTATTTTAATCAACAAATGGGATCTTCTACAGGGAGACAAGAAGCGGCAGGACTGGTTGCTCGAAGAGATTCGACTGGCAACGAATTTTATTCCCTTTGCCCCGGTGCTCAGAGTCTCAGCTAAGACGGAATACGGCATCAAGCGAATATTTCCGGAAATCGGCAGGGTATACCGCCAGTTTCATGCCCGTTTCCCTACCAGCGCCCTCAACCGGCTGCTGGAAGCCGCCATTGCTCATCATGAACCGCGAATCTATAAGGGCCGACGCATAAAACTTTATTATACGGCTCAGATCGGAACCGCGCCGCCCTCCTTTGTCGTTATCTGTAACAGGCCAAAGGGGATACATTTTTCTTATGAGCGATACTTGAAAAATCGGTTCCGTGAAGGTCTGGGGCTGGAGCGGGTGCCGGTCAGACTGGTTTTTAAGGAGCGGAGCGGACGGAAGAGGAAGGGATAAGGAACGAAGCGTTCAAGTGTTCAAAAGTTTAAGCATTTGATTGCTTCAATATTTGAATGCTTTATTCCAGAAGACGTTTATTGTACCCGGCAAGGCGTTTAGCCAGCAATCGGCGTTCATTACCGTTTAATTCCCGCTCATTGGCAACAATGTCCATGTAATAGTTGGTGAGACCCGAATAGGAACTGGCAGGATGAATGGTCAGCCAGTGCTCGGCATCATCATCGGCAAAGGCTCGTTCCACTATTTCTATTATAACCTCATCCCGATCCTCGCGGGCCCACTTGATAACTCGTTCAAAGAGATCGGCTTCTTTGATTTTTCGGTATTCAGCCCGTTTAATCATAAACTCCAAACCCTGCATAGGCATCTCTCCTGTTTCTTTACTCAATCGTATTCCTTTCTGCACCCGCAAAATTCTTTAATAAAGAGAAATAAATCCAATATACCACAGAGTTGTCGCTCAGCCAATATATATCAGTAGATTGAAGACGGATCAGGGCCCTTCAGGAATGGTGGAAGGAGTACAGCATCATGGAGATTACAAACATATTTCCAGGAATTAACGACTACATAAAGAAGCGCTTCCTGGAATATCAGAGCAGATGAGAGGAGGTAAAGTCGATTCGGCGACTCAAAGCAGAACATACTGTCTGTTTAAGAAGGACCTCTTGAAACGGCACTGTTGTCAAGTTGGAGAGAAATAGTCTGCTTTTCAGGTAGTTATTTATGATTACAGGGAAGTTGCCCGGTTGCATATAAAAAAAAGAGTGCAGCGTCATTTTTGTTTGATTTGTGATTTTTCCTGATGCATACTTTGCATATGGACGAATGTATTCACTTCGCAAGTTAATGGAGAAAGAATTATTTTAAAAGAAGAAGTCTACGCTTCTTCAAAGAGGAAAGAATAATGACGATTAAGAAAAAAATAACCATCCTGTCCCTGGCATTACTTGTATTACTCGGGATAACAGGATTACTGCAATTTCGTGCCGTAAAGAGCATCGCAAGTCAGTGGCGGCAGTATCAGCAAACAGCACTGCAGCGGCAGATTCAGCTTGCGGAAATAAAATCCCAGTTCGGGTACGGTGGTTTTATTCATAATTTCAAGAATCACGTGCTGCGCGGAACTCAGAAATATGCAGATCGATTTCGACTGAATAAAGAACGGATGAATCAGGCTTTTGCGGCTTACGCGAAACTTGATCTCTCAAGCGAGGAGCATGAAGCTCTTTCCGCCATTCAGGCAGTCGCGGCCAAATATGGGCGAGCTATTGAGACTTCTGTGTCCATGCACCATGAAGGCAATGATCCAATGACCATTGACAAGGCTGTGAAGATAGATGACTCTCCGGCTTTTAAGGCTTTTAGGGTGCTTGATGACCGGGTCAAAATATTGGAACAGGCCACCGGTGCCGCTCTAAATAAAACGATCAAGTCAATTTTTGTTCTGATACTGGTTGCCGGTGCGGCCATGATGATTTTTTTCATCCTCTTTTTTTCCGTGTTGGCGGTTGTCAGTAAAAGGCTCAGTCGTCTGCAGAACGCAACCGTCGAGATCGGCAAGGGAAATTTTTCCACGCCTGTTCAGGTCGAAGGTCATGATGAGATTGCCTTTATCGGACGCGCTCTTTCCGATATGGCAACGAAGCTGCAGGGAGTCATTGATCAAATTCACACCCAGACCAAGGTCCTGAGTGGTTCGTCTGAGTCGTTATCCAACATTTCCCTTGATCTTTCCGAGGGGACAAAAATGGCAGCGGATCAGGCTGACAGTGTTGCCGCGGCAACCGAGGAGATGAGCAGCAATATGACTTCAGTCGCGGCCGCAAGTGAACAGGCATCCTCCAATGTCAACCTCGTTTCCGAGGCCATTGATGAAATTCTTGCTTCAGTGCATGAGGAGGAAAAGTTGACGACAAAAGCGCAGGAAATAACCGGTCATGCCGTAACGTTGGCCACCAGCTCATCTGAAAAAGTCGATGCCCTTGGCTCCGCTGCCGCTGAAATTACCAAGGTTACTGAAGTGATAACGGAAATTTCCGAGCAGACCAATCTGTTAGCCTTAAACGCCACAATAGAGGCGGCCAGGGCCGGTGAGGCCGGCAAGGGATTTGCCGTTGTTGCCAACGAGATCAAGGAGCTGGCAAAACAGACAGCCGAGGCAACCGGAGAGATCAAAAGTAAAATTACCTCTATCCAGGGATCGACCAATGAGACTGTGGATGAAATTCGCCAGATCAGCAACGTGATAAGCGAGGTCGATGCCATTGTCACTGAAATCACCATGTCGGTGCAGGAACAGAGCGCTACCTCAGGTGAAATTTCTCAAAATGTTACCCAGGCGGCTGAGGGTATTGTCGAGGTAAACGAGAATGTGTCGCAGAGCTCGGTGGTTGCTTCTGAAATTGCCCGGAATATTACCGAAACCAGCGGTGTTGTCTCTTCTCTTTCCGGTAGTGGCGGTACAATTAAGGAAACAGCGGAGAATCTTGCCGACCAGGTTTCTATTCTCCGGAAATTGACAAAACAATTTCAAACAAAAGGATAAATTTTGATGGCGTCGTAAAAACTTCGATCTACTGCGTCGTGTTTCCCGGGGCGATTCGTAGGCATACTACATGTCTAATTAAGACCCGCCCCGGAACACTACTCCTCGGAGTCTCCGTTACGCTGCGCTTACCTGTATATCTTTGTTTTTACTTAGCCATCGTAAGAATTGTTTGAATTTTTTACGAGTTCATCATAAAGGTTAAACTCAATTTTTTTTGGGGGGATGCGATGTACGCACCCAAAAAGAAGCAATGACACAATAGCCCCCGCCGTTCCTACGGGGGCTCTTTTTTTTGCTGGAGAAGATTATCCGAAGATACCTTTGAGAAAAAAGAAAAAGACAATGGAGAGAACAGCGCCTGCAGGCAGTGTGACCAGCCAGGAGATAATAATGTTCATCACCACCCGCAGATCAAGTGCGCCGATACCTCTGGCCATGCCCACGCCAAGCACAGACCCGACAAGAATATGGGTGGTTGAAACCGGGAGACCGGTGCGGGAAGCAAGGACAACGGTACTTGCGGCAGCCAGCTCGGCACAGAACCCCCGTGAAGGAGTAAGCTCAGTGATCTTCGTTCCCACCGTCAGCATAACCCGGTAGCCAAGCGTTACCAGACCGGCAACAATACCAAGCCCGCCGACCATAAGGATCCAGGAGGGCATGGCGGATGTCTGCATCACCTGCCCTCCGGATTTGACAATCGAGATGACCGCTGCCAGCGGACCAATACCGTTGGCCACATCATTGGAGCCATGGGCAAAGGCCATGGAGCTGGCTGTGAAGAGCATCATGGGAGTGAATACCTTCTCGACGCTGGCAAAGTGGAAATCCCTGTCAGCCTCCGGATCCTCCTCAATTTTTTTAATCAACATCCAGCCGATAAAACCGGTAATAAGACCTATGACGCAGGCGACCAGGAAACTCTGGCCGACAGTAAGGTTGATATGCAGATGTTTAAGTCCCTTGAACATGGTAACCAGCGAGATGATAAAGCCGACAAGGAAGATATAGGCCGGAGCGTATCGCCTGGCGTTTTTCAAGGGGTTTTCCGTGTCGAAGATCAGTTTGCGGGTACTCATCACCAAAAGGAATGAAATGGTACCGCCGATAATGGGCGATATGACCCAGGAGGCCACGATCTTGCCGATTTTTGCCCAGTTGACGGCATTCGGTCCTATGCCGACCAGGGCGAATCCGACCAGGGCGCCGACAATAGAGTGGGTGGTGGAGACCGGCCAGCCTTTGGCCGAAGCAATCATCAGCCAGACAGCGGCAGCCAGTAAAGCGGCCAGCATCCCGTAAACAAGAATTTCCGGAGAGTGAACAATATTTGTCGGGTCAATAATGCCTTTACGTATTGTTTTCGTGACATTGCCGCCGGCTAAAACAGCGCCGGAAAACTCAAAAACAATGGCGATACCGACTGCCTGTTTAATGGTGACGGCGCCGGCGCCCACTGAAGTGCCCATCGCATTGGCAAGGTCATTGGCGCCTACGCCCCATGTCATGTACAAACCAAAGATCACGGCCAGAACGACCATGATTGTTCCGTATGCTGCTATGATTTCCATGAAGAGTTTCCCTTGTATTTTATTTGGAGAGGAAGAGGAGCAGACGATCTGAAATATTTTCCGCCTGGTTGGAAATGTCGCCGATTAACTCAATGATCTGGTACCAGAAGATGACGGAAACCGGATTTACCGTATCTTCAATGGCAAAGAGTTTTCGTCGCAGGGTATGGAGAATATGGTCAATATTGTGTTCACTTCTGCGAACTCCGGAGATCATGGCAATGACCTTATCATGCTCACGACCGCCAAACCCGACCTGCACCAGTTCGTCGAGTTCCTCGACGATCAACTTGGCCTCCGAGCTTATTTCCATGGTTGCATTGAGCAGTTCATCGAGAAGCTCTTTAATCGGATCAGGCACCTCCATGACTCTGCTGCTTAAAATCTGGCTGATTTTTTCCGTGGTATCAGCCATGGCATCCTGGTCACGGAGCAGCATCAGCAGGTCCCTGCGGTCAACAGGTAGAAAAAGGGTTTTCGGCATGTGCAGCCGGAATTCACTCTTCATCTTGTCCGCTTCGGTTTCTATGTTGCCGATTTGGGCGGCAATCTCTTCGACCTTCTTCTGGTCGCCCTGATAAAGAGCGTCAAACATGGGCGGCAGAAGGCAGATGCAGGCAAATACCTTGCGCAGGTGTTCCTGGATCGGTTTAAACGGTGATTTTCGTAAAAGTCCAGCCAGGGGGCTGGTCGACTTCATGGTCATGAGAGTAAAACCTCCTTATCTCTGTTTTCCCGGTTTATGCTGCCTTGGTCAATTTTTTCCGTCACCCACTACCTACTCAACTTGGCGCATTTTACCAAGGATATTTATAAGAGGCTCTGCCGGATAGGACAGCGGTATCATGCGTTTGTTTATTTCAACAAAAAGACTCGGTCCTTCCGGGCGGCCGCTATAGACTATATGATGGTTTTTTATTTCACCAACATTGGTCCAGATGGAACCGGTTCCGTCAAGCGGCGTATGGCCGACAATACATGGAGCGCGTTTGGGTAGTTTCAGACTTTTACGGAATCGTTTGACATCGGCTTTGCCGTAGCCGGCAAAATAGTTGGAGCGTTTTAACCGGCTGTTGATGATATCTTGGGCTATATCCGGGTGGGAACGGAGGTTGATTATTTCCTTAAGGCTGGTTTTCCTTGCCGGCGGACCGGCATGACAGGCAACAAAACGATCTGATTTTATAACATACGGCAGCAGGTTATAAAAATTTTCCATTGCCCGGACGTATTCATCTCCCCTCAGTTCAATCAGCCTTTTTTTAAACAGACTACCCTGACAGATACCGTTTTTGCAGATATCGGCAGCAAAGCTGTCGTGGTTGCCACGAAGATAAAAAACATTGGCCGGAAATAATTGCTTTAATCTCAGTATAATATCCATGATCAGCACCGAACTGTCCATGGCCTCCATTTCACCGGGCAATTCGGAATGAACGGCATCGCCAAGAATGATAAGGCAGGCGGACTCGCTTTCAATGCCTTCAAGAAATTTATTTTCACTGAGTATTTTAAGAAGATTATTAACCTGGGCATGCAGGTCGCCGACAATAATGGGTATCTTTTCCGACGGCAGTTCAATGAGGCCGCCGGGCAGACCGGAATTGTCCCTGGGTCGATATGGCTCTTTTTCAAGAATCCTGTTCACCGTGGTTAATGTCGCAATTGCCTGCGCTGTCGGTAGGATTTCAACGGGGCCGCCGTATAGTTTTTTGAGATGCATAAGGGCATCATATCGGCGTGCTTCAATGCGCGCTTTTCTGTCATTGTCTTCAAAACGAATGATTTCGACCGGTCGTTGATCATCAAGGGGGGTTATTATGAGATCGCCGCGTTCATTGGAGATGTTGACATGTCGCTTGCCAACGTTTTTCGGGAAATTAAAAATAGCTTTGTATTTCCTGTTATCGCGACCAATCATGGCTGTTTCGCCGACACGCAGACGGGCAAAGCCGCAAAGATGGGAGCCAAAAGTGGAGGGATCGGTTATCAGCCAGTTCTTTTTGAGATTTTTTTTGCGGATGCCAAGGGGAATTTCGGGATAAAAACGAAGGACCTGTTTGCCAAGTCGCAGCTCCAGAGGTTTGCCGTCATAGGCGATTCTGCTTTCTTTTGTAATTCGCTGCCAGTCATCCGTCACCGTAAACCAGTTGATAGGAAGTTTTCTAAGCAGCAGCCATTTCCAGCCGTCAATGGTGGCAAGACTTGGGCGTGGGAAGGGGTGCCCGCTCAGCCAACCCGGTTTGCCGACATCTTCTTTTTCGGCAATGTACAATGGAGGTTTGTCCAGGCTTTTTCTGACATAGACCTGCATCTTCTGGTGGTGCAGGTGAAGAACAACCTGCCGGTAAATAGTAAGTTGCTGTTCAACGATCTCCATGGTCAAATTTTCATCAACCGGAAAATATCCTTCGCTGCTCCGTGCCTGTCTCCTCTTGAAGATGGTCTTTGCCGGGGGAAGTAAAAATTCAAAAACATAACGGTGTCGCCAGTTGGTTTGAAAAATGTGATTGCTGACTGGTGGTATTTTTATTCGTTCAGGTTCAAGCTGCGGCGGTTCCGGCGCTTCAAGCCATTCCTTGTCAAAGACGGTCAGTGCTTCGGTATAGCCGGAAAAGGGAAGGCCGAGGTGCACCTCTCTCGGACGGTAGGTAAGCGCACGATCTTTCCACCAGTTTTTTCGGGTTAAATCAAGATACCCCTCATTGGGCCAGCCATGAATTTTGTTGATATAATAAGTTTTTCCGGCGCCGGGTGGGCCGGTGACAATCAGCTGCACAAAACTTAACCCGGCAGGAAGTTGTACGCCGCGGACTTCCTGGAGCGATGATATGGGTTTAAGTTTTTTCTTTAACGGATCAACCATTTGTATGTTGGGCAGTTGTGGTTGCCTGATTCAAGCGGTTTTGGGCTCTGCCCATGGCAATCAGTGGGAAATAATGACGGTAAAGGTTGTAGTTGAGCATAAATGCGCGGGCCAGCTCCCGGCCCTGGCCAAATCGCCCGGCGTCTTTGGCAAGGTTGACCCGTTCACCGACCCCATAGCCGGGAAATCCGGTGCCGGTATACTGGGGTTCATCCCAGGTGCCGTCCTGCCGTTGGCTGTTGCAGAGAAAATTCAATCCCTGTTGAATACTCTGGTCAAAATCACCGGAGGAGGCGGCAAGCAGGGCCATGAGCGCCCAGCCGGTCTGGGATGCGGTCGAAGGGCCCCGTCCGCGCAGGTCGTCGTCCATGTAGGAGCCACAGCTCTCACCCCAGCCGCCGTCTTTATTTTGGTGTTCAATCAGCCAGCGGGCCGCCCGCTGTATGTACTCCGCCTGCATGTTTTCGCCCACCATTTCGAGGGCGGGGAGAACAGCTGCCGTCCCGTAGATATAATTGACCCCCCAGCGGCCGAACCAGGAGCCGTCTTCTTCCTGTTCCCGCTGCATATAGCGGCAGGCCCGGGCCACGGCCGGTGACTCAAGGTTGTGGCCGTAAAGCCCCAGGGCTTCAACCACATGGGCGGTGACATCGACACTGGGCGGATCGAGCAGCTCGCCGAAGTCGGCAAAGGGGATCAGAGTGAGGATTTTGCTTGTATTATCGCGGTCAAAGGCGGCCCATCCTCCGTTTGGATTCTGCATTGCCAGCATCCACGCTACGGCCCGGTCAACGGCCGTTTGCATGCGGTGTTGCAGCGCAGTGTCCTTCATCAGAGGGAGCAGGCGCAGCAGGACGATAACAGCCACGGCCGTATCATCCACATCCGGATATTTATCATTTTCAAATTCAAAGGCCCAGCCGCCGGGCTCGGCGTCCTTGACAAAGACCTGCCAGTCGCCACCGACAAGCACCTGCTCCCGCAGCAGGTAATCAACGGCCTTTTCCGCCGCCTCCAAAGTGCCGGGCGGCATACCGCAGTCAAGAAAGGCAAGCAGGCTCAAAACCGTGTCCCATATCGGGGATTCACTGGGTTGCAGATAGATGCCCCCGTTACGTTCATAGGACCAGTGTAGGTTAAAGCCGTTAAGACCCGCCGCCATGACCGGATGGTCAAGGGCGTATTCTTCGGCGCCAAGGGCCATCAACGAATATATCCAGGGAGGCTGGATACCGCCCCAGGCGCCGTCCGCATCCTGGTGACCAATGATCCATTCCCGGCAGGATCGGATTGCCGTTTCCCGAAAGGGATGCACGGGAAAGGTGACATAGCGGTTGAGCAGGTAATCGGTGACCAGAAAGAAACGCTCCCAGGAGAATACGCCTTTTTTACGCGGCAGGCGGAAATCAAAATTTGTTCGACCGTCGGGGAAGAGTTCATCAAGTTTTTTTTCCGGCGGCAGTGGGCGGATTGGTCTGCGGGCGGAGAGGATGGTAAGCGGCAACAGGGTCGCCCTGGCCCAGGAGGCAAATTTGTACAGGTTAAAGGGAGCCCACGGGGGGATGAAGATAATTTCCGGCGGCAGGGCCGGGGTATATTGCCAGGGCCATTCACCAAGCAGGGCCAGCCAGTAGCGGGTAAAGACCCTGGTTTCCGCAAGACCGCCGTTGTTTACGATCCATTCCCTTGCGGTTTTAAGGGGTGCTGCGTCAGGGTCCAGGCCGGCAATACGCAGGGCGGTGAAGGATTCTACCGTGGTATTTATGTCGCCGGTGGGGGCATTATAGTAGACTTCCCAGGAACCGTCATCACGTTGCTCGTTGAGAATGGCCTGGACCACACCCTCGTATTTGGGATCATCATCTACTCCAAGGATATGCATGGCTATGATCCACTCGGCTTCCATGCAGGAATTGGACTGGAGCCGTCCGACCCAGAATCCTTGTTCATCCTGATCGTCAAGCAGCCAGCTGATGGCACGCTGGATACACTGCTGCAGTCGCTGTCGTCCCATAAAATGTTTTTTGAGCCCTTTTCAGGATAATTTTTGGCCGGCTTTTCAAGAGTACATGACACCTGCCGGCAGAATAGTCGCTTCCCGCATAAACCTCAATATGGTAATGAAGGAAATATGAAGAATCTTCATCATACAGATCCTGTCCTGACAATTCTGACTGCCCTTGCTGCGGAACGGAAAATATTAGATGAAACAGGAACTGCAGAAAAGAGCAACATCGAGATTATCCAGTGCGGCATGGGATGCCCGGCGGTGCTCAAGACAGTGTCACGGATGCAGAGGCCGACAATGATCGGCAGTATTGGTGTCTCCGGCGGGTTGGCTCCGGCTCTTGCGCCGGGCACGGTGATTCTGGGCGATACCATATTGAACAGCTGCAGGCGCCCCTCTTTTTTAAAGGATATATACCGGTCGGATGTGGAGATTATCGAATTTTTAGCATCAACAATGAACGGGCAGGGGATTGACTACCAGCTTGGCAGTCTGCTTTGTGCCTCCCAACCATTGCTTTCAGCCAGGGATAAGGCTGCCGCTTTTCTGGAAACAGGCGCGCTGGCAGTGGATATGGAGAGCGCGGGCGCGGCTGAGGCGGCCCGGACTTTTGGCGTCCCTTTTTTTTGCCTGCGGGTGGTCTGTGATCCGGCGGATCGTGCGCTTGATGAGCAGTTGCTTGTCGGGGTGGATGGCCGGGGCAATAGCCGATTGTTGCGTCTGTTAGGGGTGATTTGCAGGCATCCCCGGCTTGTCGGAAGATTGTTGACCATGGTTGGGGATTTTTCGCGGGCTGCAGGCAGTATGGGACAGGTATGGAAGGCGATCAGGCGGCCTCTTGTCGATTTTGCCGGAAAAAATTGATGGCGTCGTAAAAACTTCGATCTACTTCGTCGTGTGTCCTGTGGCGACTCTCAACATACTACATGTATAGTTAAGACCCGCCACAGAACACTACTCCTCGTATATCTGTGTTTTTACTTAGCCATCTTTAAGCACTGTCTGTATTTTTTACGAGTTCATCAAAATTATCCTCTATCATAACATTTGGAACAAAGGAGCAGTTCACGACGCCTTGTGACGTTTATCGGCCCGGTCCCCGCAGGGCAACTTTGAGCGCCTGGAACGGATGTTGAACGGTTTCCAGGACGGCGGTGGGTTCAAAACCGCAGTGGACCATGCAGTCGGCGCAGCGAGGATCATTGCCGACGCCATATGTATCCCAATTGGTTTGTTCCATTAACTCCTTAAAACTTGCCGCATAACCGTCATTGAGCAGATAGCAGGGAATTTGCCAGCCTTTGAGACTGCGAGTGGGGTTTCCCCAGGGGGTACATGCAAATTCCCGGTTGCCGGCAAGAAAATCAAGATACATGCCCGAATGATTAAAGGTCCATGATTTTTTGGGTTTTCGTAAAATTTCCCGAAATAGTCTTTTGGTCCCGTCCCGACCTAAAAAACTGTCCTGGTCATCGGCGTTTTCATAGTTGAATCCGGCGGCCACGGTCATGGCTTCCACTCCAAGCCCGGAGAGGTGGTCAAAAAGACGACCCGCATCTTCAGCGGTCTGCCCTTTGAAAAACGTCGTATTGGTGGTGACGCGAAACCCTGCGGCGACAAGTTTCTTAATGGCGTTTGTTGCCTTGTCAAAGGCGCCGTCCAGGCAGACGGCGGCATCATGCCGCTCGGCCAGGCCGTCAAAGTGAATGTTGAAGGTCAGGTAGGGGCTTGGGGAAAACTGCGTTATTTTACGTTCGACCAGCAGGCCGTTGGTGCAGAGATAAACAAATCGTTTGCGCCGTATAAGTTCGCCGATAATAGTGGTTATCTCCGGGTGCAGGAGTGGTTCTCCGCCGGCAATGGTCACCACCGGCGCCCCGCATTCTTCAGCCGCGCCGACGCACTGATCAACACTGAGCATCTGTTCCAGGACCTCTTTGGGCTGATTGATCTTGCCGCATCCCTTGCAGTGCAGATTGCAGCGAAAGAGCGGCTCCAGCATCAGGACCAGGGGGAACCGTTTTTTACCGGTGAGCAGCTGTCGAATAATGTAGGCGCCGATACGGCGTTTTTGCAGAGCAGGAATTCCCATTGTATGTAAGGTTTACTGTCGTAGGTTTTTATTTTTCCGCGCGAAATCGAAACATCATAGCGAAGGCGCTGGGCACGGGTAACGGTATATTCACGAGGGGATTGCTGACGGTCAGCTTGACCCGGCCGTTCCGGTTTGTTGATCCTTGGAGGCGTTTTCTCCACCTTTGACAAGCCGTATTTTGTTCAGGGGAACAGGTTTGTTTTCGGGATAGAAACCGGGCTTCATGAATCTTCGGATGGCATCTTCCAGGACATCAAGCGGCACGTCGGTGTCAAGACAGGGGCCGTTAGGGCGAAAATTCAAAATGCCGAAGACCGGCAGGGGATAGGTGTCCTGGATGCCGCTGGCAAGATCACGCTCACAGGCAACCGCTAAGATCAGTTTCGGGCGCCGTTGCACAACGATTCTACGGGCAATAGTGCCGCCGGTGGCAATGGCGAGATGAATGCCGTAATGTTCGCTCAGGCCTATCAGTTTATCAATGGGACACTTGCCGCATCGTTTGCAGTTATTAATAGAATAGGTCAATCGCATCTTGCATTTGGATCGCTGCAGACAGTGCGGCATCAACAGGAGAAGTTCTTTTGGCTGATATCGTTTGGCCTGGCTGCCGACAAGATCGTTGTTGACCTTGACAAAGGATGACCTGACCCTGTCTTTTGAAATACCGATCAGCTTGCCGACAAGCGTCATGAGCGGCAGGAACAGCTTGATCGACAGACCGCGCATTTTGGAAAACAGGAGCAGGGAGCGGCCGAAAAGGATATTGAGGATCAGGCCGGATGTTGCCCAGAAAACAAGAAGAATGAGGGTACCCACAAGCATGCTGAAGATATAAGGAGCCCATGGATGGACATTTGCCAGCCCGATTACCGGTAAAATCAGAACAAGCAGTAAAAACAAAATAACGACGGTGCCTGCTCCGGCCACCAGGCCGACAAAAAGTCGTTTTTTGGCCTTGCCGACCTCAAGGTCTTCACGGTCAAATTCATCTACAGTGGATAATTTCAGTTCTTTCATAGGTAAAGATCAGTGTAATTTCCTGCCCTGCAGGTATCAGCCGGGAATTGACGTTTTCAGTTGCGACTGACGGCTTTTCTGTAGTGCCATACGGGTACGATTGTCATCATGGACACTAAAATAACTTAATCAAAATCAGGTAAGACGGATAGCCCGAATTTTGTGAATTCTTCTGTACCATCCATTTCATGGATAATTCCTGCTTCATGATCCTGCAATCGGGCGACAACCTCTTCAACAAGGATTTCAGGCGCTGACGCTCCTGCCGTTATACCGATTTTTTGGTCATCTCTCAACCATGACATATCAATTTCTTCCGCATTGTCTATGAGATGGGCTTCTATGCCCTGGTTCTCGGCCACCTCTCGCAATCTGTTGGAATTCGAGCTGTTTTTCGATCCAACCACAAGAAACAGATCCATGTCCGGCGCAAGATCGCGGACAGCCGTCTGCCGGTTCTGGGTTGCGTAACAGATATCTGTTCGATCCGGCATGTCGATTTTCGGATATTTGTCTTTCAGCAATCCGATCAGTTCTTCGGCATCATCCATGCTCAAGGTTGTCTGGGTTACATATCCTACCTGGCATGAATCGGCAATCTTCAGAGTCCTGATATCCTCCGGATTGGAAAGCACATGCACCTTGCCAAGGGCTCTGCCATATGTCCCCTCCACTTCGGGGTGGTGTTTATGACCGATTATAAGGACATCGTAGCCGATTTTATTGAGTCGGGCAACGCGGCGGTGTACTCTTGAGACCAGTGGACAGGTGGCGTCAATGGTATGTAGACCGAGGGCCTCCGCCTTTTCCTCCACTTTTCTGGCAACGCCGTGAGCGCTGAATATGGTCACGGAACTCCGGGGGATATCCTCCAGCGTTTCAACAAAAATAGCGCCTTTTTCGGCCAGACCGTTTACCACATGGGTATTGTGGACGATTTCGTGAAGAACATACACCGGAGCCCCATATTTTTTAAGCGCCTGATTGACAACGGCGATGGCCCGCTTGACCCCGGCACAGAAGCCGCGTGGTTTCGCAAGAAAAATTTCCATTGTTTTCTTTGATGGCGTCGTAAAAACTTCGATCTACTGCGTCGTGTGTCCCGTGACGATTCTCAACATACTACATGTATAGTTAAGACCCGTCACGGAACACCACTCCTTGTATATCTGTGTTTTTACTTAGCCATCTTTAAGCATTGTCTGGACTTTTTACGAGTTTATCTTCTTTGATGTAAAAAAAATTGATAAAGGTTTATCATTATCACGACGCTATTTAACCTGATACAATAAAAGAATGGAACTAAAAATGAAGTTGAAAAGGAAAAAACGGGTATCAAATATGAAAAAATTTACTGCTTCAACCCTGTGCTCCCTGATGTTTATAGTCTTAAGTAATTCTCTTTTCGCGGCACAGGTTCCGTCCGAATCCGCTGTTCAGGTGATTGAAAAATTTGATGCCGTCCTGCTTGAATGTCTAAAGAGAAGTGACGAACTTGGATATTCAGGGCGCTATGCATTGCTTGAGCCCATTATGAAAAAGACTTTTTTTTACTCTCTGATGGTGAGAAAATCCACCGGCTCATATTGGAAAACCATGAGTGAGGTTCAGAAGGAAGAACTACTTGATAAATATATCACCTGGTCGGTCGGCTCCTACGCCGACCGGTTTACAGGGTATAAAGGGCAGCAATTCAAGGTGATTTCAAGCAAGCCCGTACGAACAAAATACATGCGGGTGACCGTTCGCATTAAAAAAGCCGATAAACCTGAGCGGAGACTTGCGTATCTCCTCATGAAGGACAGGGGGTTCTGGCGCATTATCGATATTAAGGTCAAAGGCGTCAGCCAGCTATCACTTACCCGGGCCCAGTTTAAATCGGTGCTGAAAAAAGAGGGCTTTGAAGGGCTGTTGAAAATTATTGATGAAAAAATAAAGGCGTTCAACCATGACGGCAACGGGTGAGATGCTCGCAGCCTTTCCCTGTCTTGTCGGTTTGTATTCAGCCTTTTTTGTATGGGCTACGCAGTTCAAGATATGCCGGCAGAATGATAAGGGTGCAGGCAATCATCAGAATTACACTTAAGGTCAGTAATTTACCCATGCCGGCAGTGCCGGCGTGATGCATAAAAGAGAGGGTGCCAAAACTCAAAATTGTTGTCAGAGAGCTGAAGAGAACGGCACGGGCAGTGCTGGTTTCAAGAATATGAATGTTGATTTCCCGCAGTTCTCTCATCCGGTGGATAACGTGAATACTTGAATCCACACCTATTCCGAGAAGCAGGGGCACGATAATAATGTTGGCAAAGTTAAAGGGAATATCCACCAGTACGGCCGCTGCCATTGTGTAACATAGAGCCAGCAGCAACGGCAGGAGGACAAGCAGCACGGTCTTCCAGGTTTTCATAACAATCCATAGGAACAGGGCTATTAAAATAAATGCCAGGATTGAGGCGGTCTTGAAGGCTGAAACAATGGTTTTTCCGGCCGCAAGCACGGTTACCGGCTGGTCCGTGGCCTGGGGAGCTATTGACGTCACCGCAGTCACAAAATTTTCAAGGTTATGAAGATCCCTGAGGTCCTTTTGTGGAACAACCTGGATTCTATACTGATTATTTTTTGATACATACCGACTGATGAGGTCTTTGGGCAAGTGCGAGAGATCAACGGGCGCTGCCTCCATTAAGGTGTGCAGCCGATGTAAAAGAATTGCAAGATCAGGCAGCAGGGCCGAGTCAAGATGGTCAAATAACACTGCGCCCTGATCGGGATTTGTAAGCAGTTTCTGGAAATGATGAATTTCCCTGGCAAGATTGCCCATTGCCGACAGCTCTGCCGCTTCTACATCATCAGCGTTCATCTTTTTATCAAGCGCTCTGGATAAGTCGGCCAATGCTTTTTTGTCTTGCTGATACCAGTCAACGGGCCTGTTTTTTTGTTGTTCGGGCGGGGGCGGCATGGACAGCGCCATATCTTCTATCTGTTCGAGCTTTTCTTCCTGATTTTTTGGAATGAAACTGTCAATGGTCAGGACTGATTTTACCTCGGAGAGCTGTCTGAGCCGTGCAGCCAGCCTTTGAGCTTCTTGTCGGTCGGAAGCCAGCACTGAAATAGTCCAGGGTGAATGTTCTCCCTGGAAAAGGCGCATGGCGGTGCGCACGGATTGGGAACGCTGATCCGACATGTTAAACGGATTGGCATCAAAGGACACCCTGGGCAGGAGCGTTAGGGAGACCAAAAGCGATATCGTTGCCCCTGCAACAATGTGTCGGGGGTATCTTACAAGAAAAAGAGCAATGGATTTACCGATTGGTAGTGGCAGCAGGTGTTTTTTCTTTTCGGGCATCAGGATCATGAGTGCCGGTAAAACAGTGATAGATGCCAGGAGGATGAATAACATGCCGGTGCCGGAAATAAGACCGAGTTCCGAAGCACCGACATACGCCGTTGGTACAAAGGCGTAAAAACCGATGGCTGTTGAGATGGCGCAGAGCAGCAGGGTGTTGCCGGTGGCGATGACAGCCTCGGCGATCGCCTTTTTATGTGGTCGGCCCAGAAGAAGTAATTCTTTGTAACGCAGGGAAATCTGTATGCTGTAATCAATGCCCAGGCCGATAAAAAGAACAACAAAGGTGACGGAAATCATGTTCAGCCTGCCCACCAGGAGAATGGCAAAGGCAATGGTCCAGGCAAGTCCTGTCAGCAGCGTTGCCAGACCGGCAAAAACGAGCCTGAATGAGCCGAGACCAAGATAGAGAATAATGCCCACAAGGACAAAGGAAATCAGGGACGCAGTGGTGATGTCCTTACGGACGCTGCGCAGGTCTTCATAATTAATGACCGGTTTACCGGTGATGTTGACGGAAACGTTGAATTGTTCTTTAAGACGCAGTTCTTTTGATGCCTTGCGAATACGACTGACCGCCTGTTTTGCTGGATTTATCGTGTGATAATTCAGCAGAGGTTGCAGAAGAATAAGCTGGGTTTTCCGCGATAATTTTGAATTATTCAACATCAGGTCCTGCCAGGACATGTTTTGTTTTTTTCCCTGTTCCACATTGATAAATATCAGGCTGAGTTTATCAAACAGGCGGATAATCTTTTCGTTGTCACCAAGAGAGATATCCTGTTGTTCCACAATCTGCGTAAGGACGGAAAAAAGTCCGGACAGAGAAAAATTTCGGGACAAAAGGGCAAGAAACGGCTGCATTTCCGATAGGGCGTCACCCTGTTGTTCAAGTTCACTCTCACTCAGATACAGCAGGCCGTTTTTCGCAAAAAAAGGACCTCCACCCGGCGTGTAGATGGATTTAAAGAGGCCGGTTTCCCCGCGCAACCGGTCGGTAAGAATAGTTCGGGCCTGACTGACCTGCTCGGCTGTATCACCTTGCAAGACAACGACAATGGCACCGACAAGATTTGGAAAATCCTCGTGAAATTTTTTTACAACCTGACGGAAAGGCAGATCGTTGGATATCATTTCAGTCAGGTCGGTATTTATTTTGAAATTTCGTATCGTAAAAAAGAGCAGTATGCTGGTTATGCAGAGGACGACCACAAGCAGACTGCGGGCGTGTTTTAAAATCCAGGAAATCAACCGGTCAGGTATGCAGGGGATGTTATTTCGCAGGCATTTGAACATGGGTATTATGCCTCTTTGCCACTGATCGGACGCTTATGATACCGGCCTTCCAGGATAAACCACCAGGACAGACCGGGCAGGCCGACTATCAGTTCGCGAAAGCGTTTTCCAAGAGCCAGGGCCATAATGTTGTCCGGCCCCAAGCCGAGCAGTGAACCAATGACAAGCAGGCTGCCATCCTGAACTCCCAGTCCACCGGGGACGAAAAAAGCCGCACTGCGAAAGGCCGTACACATACTTTCAAGGATGACGGCTTCTTGCAGGGTTATCGGGGTGCCGAGGAAAAAGAAAAACAGCCAGTTTTCGCCGGATTTGGCAATCCATCCGACAAGGCGCCAGAAAAGACAGAGCAGCAGTTTGTTTCTATGGCTGTAAATCTCGGTGATCTTTTGATCGAGATTGCGTGCGCCATTAACAAGGGCGTTTGATTTTTTTTTATGGAGCAGCAGGCTGGTTCTGCGAGCGAGAAAGCCAAACAAGCCCGCCTTCTGACTGAAGAAAAACCCGCCTATCACGATCATGGCAACACCAATACCGATTATAATTGCAGAGGTGTCGCTATGGTTTTTTGTCTGCAGCAGAAGGAGAAACAGACCGAGAATGGTAAAGAGAATCTGGGTTGACAGGCCGATGGTAAAGTCGACCATGACCGTGGCCCCGGCTTCATTACCGGCTCCGCTTTTTTTTCCTATTATTCTGGCCCGCAGGATATGACCACCCACCTGTGCTACGGGAAACAGGGTGTTGACGGCCTCGGCAATCCACCGGGCCTTTATGAGATCAGCAAAGGACGGGCTCTTTTTTTCGGCAAACAGTTGTCTCCACCCAAAGGCGTCCAGGCCTATGGGAACAATGCGATAGACGCCGAGCCAGAAAATGTTGAGACCAACAAGAGACATGACAGCAAGAATATTACCAATGCCGGCGCGTGCCAGCAGCCAGGCCAACACAGCAAGACCGGCGAGCCCGAACACTATGGTCGTTATGCGAATTTTGCCCATAATTTTCTTCTTGTGTTTAACTCAACTCTTGACGAAGCGACCTGTTTTCGACCATATTCCCTGACCAGCACAGCTGGAGCAAATATACTGACCGCAATTATGACACTGCGTTGCAGGCGATTCTTGAATACAAGGGCAAAGGATGCCGACAGGTTCAAACCTAAATTGAGCGATTTTCATTTTGGTACAAGATGCGAGGATTCGGTTGTTTCATTGTAGTTGTGCCTACATGGAACAACCGGTGACGAAGCAGAT
>JANTGH010000053.1 GCA_024763055.1 Desulfobulbaceae bacterium | reverse complement strand
TAGCGTCCTGTGGCGGGTCTTAACTATACATATAGTATGTTGAGAATCGCCACAGGACACACGACGCAGTAGATCGAAGTTTTTACGACGCCATCAAGAGTTATATATGGTCTTCCTTTGTGTCGACGAACATGCTGACATGACATTATCAACTTTTAACCAGATCCAGGCACGAAATGAAACAAATAGCGCACCGAAATACATCCGGAGTAAAAGTCATATACTCTCGCCGCTCAGTTTTGGTTTCCTCTTTCCCTGAAATAGAGGTCGCGGCAGAAAAAAGGCTATTCATGTGCGCTGGTGGGTTGGAGTAACGCCGTCTGGGAACACATACAAGGGGAAAAATTTTCTTTTTCTTTTTACGGGAATATTGCGTCCTTGACACGGGACCTTTTAATGGGTGACCCTAATTATTACTACAAAAAAAGTCACTTGCCTGGGATCTTGTTTTTAGCAGCAACCACAAAAAGAGGGCACATCGAATATGAAAAATAAAACAGTCTTAATTTTTTACATTGCAGCAATTTTGTTTACGACTACGAGTCTTAGGAATACACCATCAGTTTGGTCTGCACCAGGCGGTACAAAACAGGTAGGCCAGGAAGCAACAGAGAAAAATATCCTGAACCTGGAAGAGTCAACGCCTGGAAAAAAAGGTAAAAAAACCGTTAAGAAAAAAGTGGTTAAAAAGGCGGGAACGGCAGCAGTCGTAGGTATGATTGGAACAAAAGTCACCTCAAAAGTCAAAAAAAGCATTAAAGGCAGTGAGAAATAATTATTGGGGGACTTAAACATCATTCGTATTCTTCTCACACTTTATACTTTAATACTTTAATAGAGGTATTTCTATACTTGATGGCGTCGTAAAACTTCGATCTACTGCGTCGTGTGTCCCGTGGCGATTCGTAGGCATACTACATGTCTAATTAAGATCCGCCACGGAACACTACTCCTCGGAGTCTCCGCTACGCTGCGCTTACCTGTATATCTGTGTTTTAACTTAGCCATCATTAACTATTGTCCCGACTTTTTACGAGTTCATCTTATGAAACACCCTTTTATACGCTTCTCTTGCCTGCCTGTTGCTCTCTTTTTGCTTTTGGTACTGTCCTGTCTGCCTGCCGTAGCAAAAGCCCCCCTTGAAGTGGGAGTAGGACTGAGAGTGGACCAGATCACAAGCATTAATCAGAAAAAAGAGAATTTTGGTGTTGTCGCAAGCCTGATGCTGGAATGGAAGGAACCTCAGCTGGCGACCAGACCCGATGAAGATGTCCCCCCGCAACGTATCTACAAAGCCTCTGATTTTGTGAATATGTTAACAGAACGAAAACTCCTCTGGCCGGCGCACTCTTTTTATAATCTCCAGGGGAGAGTAGACTATCAGAATCAATTTGTCGCCGTTGACTCCCAGGGGAATGTCAAATATTTTGCCCGGTTCAGTGCTGCCTTTCAGGCTCCGGATTTTGATTTCACGCATTTTCCGCTGGACACACAGAATTTTCACATAAAACTAATCGCCCTGCTTCCGACAAGTGACATCAAGTTTAAAGCCATGACAGATTCCAGTGGCCTTAGCGAAGAGCTGGGAGAAGAGGAGTGGATTCTCGCACATACAGGAAGCAAGATAACAACTCATACCAGCTTTGGAATAACTGTCCCCTGTTTTATTCTATCCTTCCAGGGGAAACGGCACTTGAACTATTATATTGTCCGCATCCTTGTACCCGTCATAATCATTATTCTGGTCTCCTGGTTTACCTTTTTCCTGAAAGACTATGGGAAACGTATCGATCTGTCCAGCGGAAACCTGTTGTTGTTTATTGCGTTTAACTTTACGATCGCCAACGATTTACCCCGGCTCGGTTATATCACTTTGATGGATACTTTTATGATGGCCACCTTTGGCATAACCGGCCTCGTTGTCTTGGCAAACGTCTGGTTGAGACGGGCACAGCGGCATGGGAGAGAAGCATTCATCGACAGAATGGATGACATCGGAGTATGGGCCTACCCACTGCTTTATATTGGCGGGGGATTCCTTGTGTTTTTGATGTCTTACCTGTAGGGTACCAAGTGATAAGAATTTGTTTTCCAGTTTGGAAAATACAGGGGGGAAACGGGGCTCCAACAAATAGGCTGAGATAGTATGAAACGAACAAAATCCTCGAGAAAGACTACCTTATTTTTCAAGGATTTTGTCTTGACAAAGGGGTCCACTTTAATTGACCGTAACCGTTTTTCAGCATCTGCTTATAAAATGATCCTTAGGTTCAATGCAAAAAAATGGATATGGGAGTTCTCATAGGTTCCGGCCAGTGTTCCGCTGAGCGCCCCGCCCTGATTGTATAGGTCCAGGTCCCCCATCCAGAGGAAGCTGTAACCAAAACCCAGCTCCATATTTTTTTTCAATATATATTTACCGCCTATTCCAAAACGCCAGCCATCGCCATTGGGTAGATCCGGTGTCCTGGTATCGTCATCGACAATACCGGAATCGAATGCCAGCCCAAAGGTAAGGAGCCACGGGCCGTCAAGATCAACCTGCGCTCCAAGGGCAGCATGATAGGAGTCATCATAGTCCCGGTCTGAGGTCAGGCTGGTGGTGTTTTGTGATCGCACCTGCACATCGACTCTGCCGTACCGGGACCAGTCCTGCCAGCCAAGGTTGCCCATGACTGCCCATTTATCATTGACCTGATGAAACAGGCTGAGCATGGCGGTTTGCGGTACAGTCATGCCCAGACCAAGCTCGGTGCTCAGCAGACCTTTGGCCCCAAGAGCTTTGGTAAGCCCGGGTCCCAGACCGGTGATGTCAATCGTGTCTCTGAAATCAAGCGATATTTCCGTGGTGTACTGCAATCCGACACGGGTGTTCCGGCTGAACTCATACATCAGACCGAAGTTGCCGCCAAATGCTACCTGGCTATCATTTATCTCCAGCTCACCGTCAGCCTGTCCCGGGACGGGGTTGTTCACCGCCACTGTATTGGAAAAATAGCCGTACATCATGTTCAGTGCCCCGCCGATGGACAGCTGATCATTTATCCGATAGGCAATGGTCGGAGCAAAGGTCATACCGACAAGCGTACCGTCCTGAAAATGATAACGGCCAACCCAGTCATCGCCGTAATCAAGGGCCAGGCCAAAGTTTCCGTAGACAGCCAGTCCCAGTTTCAAACGATCTGATTGACTATGGCTGTAGTAGAGGCTGAGTCCCGGAAACAAGCCTATCGGATTGTCGCCATTACCTCCCGGCGCTGTGCTCAAACTGTTTGGACTAAAATCGGCAACACCATACAGCAGCTGTGTTCCGACCATCATTTCATTCCCATCCAGTCGAGTCATGCCAGCCGGGTTGGTGGCTACAGTTGCCGCGTCCTGGGCGCGGGCAGCCCAGCCGGCGGCGGCCAGCCCTACTTCAGGTGTTCCGGTCTCATAGAGCAGGAGACCTCCGCCATAAGCACTGCCGGCGAGCAAAAAGACAAAAAGGACACTCCCGGCAGTTATTCTCCCAATGATTTTTTCCCATAGCCTCTCCTTTACTACATATCTCATGATTGTTTCTCCTTCCTGGTAACAGAATCCATACTGCCTGATTTCCTGAGGGCAAAAACAAGTCTGCCTCCAAGACAAAAAGACAGGCCATAGCCGATAGCGCCAAAAAATGAAATTTTCTGGTAGATTGGCGGCGCTTACATGCTGCTCCACAGCAGAGATGCTTAAAACCAGACAGAGGGTTGATATGAACAAGTTTCCTGGCGCGTAACTGGAGGGGACAGGCGAACCGAACGTCTAACAGGATCCGCTTTTTTTTTTCGAGCATGCCGCATCAGGGTATAGAGAAGATACACCATGATAAAAACAGAGAAGCTGATGCTATGCCATGCAAGGCGGCCTTTACGATTTTTTGATCATCCGTCCTGCTCATCTTCTTTGATAAGCTCATCATTAATAATTAGAGGAAGTCCTAAGCCCCGGTAAATCAATTCAAGTCAGTATCTGATTTGGTTTGCTTAACCAGCCGAACCGCCTTGCTACGCGATCCGTTGGCAGGTGGTGTGGGAGGGGCGGTCAGTGATGGCCGCCCCTATCACGATAGCTGAAGATTGACTATGGTGTTACCAGGTTGAACCACAGTTTAAAATCAATCAGCATTGACTGCAGCTCTTTAAACTTTCCTTTCGTGCCTTTTACCTTGATCGTCCCGCTCTTGAGTGCTTTCTCAATAGTCGTTTTGCCCATGAGAATATCATTCAGGACGGCGCGTGTTGTGGTGATCGTCGTCTCTACATCATCGTCAATACCAATGCGATTGTTGAGGGTTGAATGTTCCAAGAACAAGGTGTAAAGCTCATTTACATCAGTAAAATTAAAACCGATTTTTATCTTTTTACCGGTCGCTTTTTTTGCATCAAGACGCACCGCCATGAAATCGAGCATCATCGGAATAGGCATGTTGCGAACTATGTCCGGACTGGCGGTATTGGGAGTCGGAGCTATTTTTACCCCGGCACGTAGTTCCCTGGCACCGGACAGATAGAAATTGCGCCACGGGCCTGCTTCAGCTACATACCCCAACTGCTCAAGCGTATCGGCGAGAAGATTTTTAGCTTCCTTGTTCTTAGGATCCGCGAAAACAACATGACTGAGAACCTGGGCAACCCAACGGTATTCACCTTTTTTGTAGTCTGCTTTGGCCTGTTTGATGACATTGGCGGCTCCGCCCATATAGGAAACATATTTTTTGGCTGCAGGCTCAGGTGGAAGCTTGTGCAGGTGAGCAGGATTGCCATCGAAATAGCCAAGATAAAAATTATAAACGGCACGGGCGTTATGGCTCAAGCTCCCATAGTAACCGTGGCTGGCCCAGTTGCTATCCAATGATTTCGGCATGCGGATCATATCGCCAATCTCATCCATGGTGTAGCCTTGGTTGGCAAGATTAAGTACCTGGTCGTGCATATACTTATAAGTGTCACGCTGTACTGACATGAGTTCCTTGATATCTTTGCTGCCCCAAGTAGGCCAATGATGGGGAGAGAAAATAACATCAGACTCATCGCCCCACTTTACGATCGCTTCATCGATATACTTGGCCCAGCCTTTTGAATCGCGAACCTTGGCTCCACGTAATGTGTAAAGATTGTGCATTGTATGGGTTACATTTTCGGCAAGACATAGCGCGTGATATTCTTTGATATAGTAATGCATTTCAGAAGGAGCTTCGGTGTCGGGAGCCAACTGAAACGTGAAATGAAGACCGTCGATCACATGATCTTCCCAGTCTTCTTTGATGATATTCGTAGGAGCAATTACGGTCACTGTGCCCGCAGAAGTTGTAACTCCCAACCCGGCACCGATGTTACCTTTAAGATCCTTTGGTAATACGTTGCCATACATATAAGAGGCGCGGCGACTCATGGCATTGCCGGCCATAACATTTTCAGCAATCGCATTCGCCATAAACCCCTCTGGGGCATATATTTTCACCTTGCCATTCTTGACATCGGCCTCATCAACAATTCCCCGAACCCCACCGAAATGATCAACGTGGGAGTGGGAATAAATGACTGCCTTGACAGGTGTATGGGGACGATGTTTGTAGTAGAGATCCAGTGCTGCTTTAGCTGTCTCAGCGGAAACGAGGGGATCCATAATAATCAAACCGGTTTTACCCTCAATAATCGTTAAATTGGAAAGGTCAAAGTTGCGAATCTGGTAAATGTGCTCTTGAACTTTGAAAAGACCGGTCAGGTTGACCAGTTTCATCTGACGCCAGAGACTCGGATTGACTGTGTCAGGAGCTTTTGCCTTTAGATCCTGCATAAAGGAATACTCTTCAGTACTATATATGACCTTACCACTGGCATCCTTGATCACATTATTGCCTTTGTCAATAAACCCTTTAGTGGCGTTTTTAAAATCACGGGTATCTTTAAATGGTAAGACTTTCAACAGATCTTCGTTGACTTTCAGGGTACTTTCTGTGGAATCTTTTTCAATTCCTAATGCCTTAGGGGCTTCTGCAAATGCGAAATCTGAAAAAAATAAAAAATTTAATAATATCAAGATGCTGACTGTAGCTTTGTGTTTCATTTCAATACTCCTTTTTCAGTTTGAATTTACATGCAAGGACACGTTGCCACGATGAGAAATCGTTCTGATGCAGTTGAATTTCTCTTGTCTTTTGTACCTCCTTTTGTTGCCGTTAGCCATTTCTCTTGAAATGGTTTGTTCGTTGATATGAACATTTCTCATTATGATTTGGGTAATGGAATTGCTTTATTCCAGAAACTGTAAATTAAGGGAAGCGGTAATTTCAAGGTTCAGATAAAAGGAACGGTTATCAAGGTTGGCCGCACTTACTCTCACTGCCTGATCATCAATTAGAAAGATTTTTTCATGGGGAAATACCGGCCGATAACGATAAAATTTTATCCCCGGCTTGAGGGGATCTTCAATAAAAGGCATAAACCGAGTAATAAACAAATAGACGGTCGAATTTATCAAAGGCTGAAAATGCTCATTACCACATCGCGCAAAGCGGCAAGATGGAGAGCAATATCTTCGTTACCCCTTCATCTACTTGAACTGCATGTTGCAGGCAAAGTAGATCTGCCATTCCGGCCAGCCAGGACCATCGTCTGCAACGGAATATTGAGGTTCAATAAAAAAGTTAAAGATACTTTTCCCTTTGATGACCACTTTGCCGATGCCGATTCCAAGTGGAATGCTGTAACCGTCGTTCTCAAAATTGTAGGCCCAGATCGGGGCGCTCCGTAGGTACCAGCCGGATCCTAATTGAAGAAAAGCGAAAGGTTGAAAGGCACCAATATTAACATCGTCCCGGTCACCCGGGCCGGCATAGCTGTGCTGCCAGGTGAGCAGATAGCCATACTGAAATTTCTGCGAAGAGGCATTAAACAGGACATTGGCAAATCCGGCCGACCATTTCTCACTACCCAGTGCTTTATCGCTGGCGGTGGGCACAGTCAGCTGCGGTCCGATGCCGAAACTGACGGCGGGATTTCCGGTATCAAAGGTGTAGGCGGCAAAAAGGTTAAAGTCGCCCAATCCGGTTTCGGTATGACCGTTTGGCGGAGTGGGAAAACTGTTTAACGGCAGGGAGGCCCGAATCAGCCACTTGTCAAGGGGCTGGGCATAACGCAGCCAGTACTGCTGGGCATCTTTATCATCGGTTTCAGTCAGTTCGCCGATGTAATAGCCCTGGATATTGAGTGCCTTCATATCTGCCAGAGGGTTGTTGGCCTGGGCCGCATCATCAGCTGCCATGGCAAGCGCGCTGTATACCAGGCAGAAAAAAACCGTACAGGCAATGGTATAAAGCTGTCTTTGAGTAAAAAACATTTCACTTCTCCTTGTTATGGTTTACGAGTACATAAAGACGTTGCGGTCAGGATTCACTCAACCGAATTATTTCAGGACAATGCCAATACTTCGAAGAAATGAATCATCGTCTTAAAACATTGGATGACAAATAGCTTTATGCTCAACGTAAAAACACGGTTTGTTTAAAGGGATCGTAATAGAGGTGAAACAACCTGTTACCCATCAGCTCCCTACGCGCGGTTTTCTCGTGTAAGCATTTTCAATCTTGCGCGTTTCGTATAAAAACATTAACCCATTGTCAAAACAGAATTTTTGCAAAATAAGGTAGTCTCTCTCATAGATCCTGTTACTTTTGTTACCTTGTCCAACCTTTCTGTTAAAGCCCCATTGGAGCCACTTCTCCGCCATTGCCATTTTCCAGTTCAGCAGTGAGCCTTATGGGTGTTAAGGCTGCGAGGCACGAGCACCCGAAGGGCCTGGCCATGTGGGATTTGTACAGAGACTGCACTCACCCACTGGTAACAATAACCTATTTCATCTCATTGATTGGAACTTCCGAGGCTTTGAATTTAACTCACCAAAACAGGAGAGATGCTTGTCAAAAGTTTGCCTGTTCCAGTGCCTCCCGTCATCAATGTTCTTGATTTTAAATTGAGAATAAAACAAATAATTAATATCAATTTAGTGTAATGGATCAATAAAGTCAATTTGAGATTTTCTGGATGTTGCGAGACCGGAGACAACTATCCAAATCAGTGCTCTACTCTATTCCTGCCTATTCGCCTATTTCCTTCTGGGCATGTTGATTTATTCGACAAGCCGGTCACTGATCAGTCCGAAAAAAGAATCATCCTTTGCTGTAAACCACCAGCCAAGGTGGGTCAGGCAGGAGGCACAGAGGGCGTACTGCCAGTTGTAGCCGTCAAACCAGGTGAAATCAGAGGTTGGTTCTCCCTGAATGGAACAGCCGGGCGCCCTCCGATAGCAACGTACTTCAAAGGCGATGCCGGCAGGATTAAAGAAAACATGCTCATGGAGGCCGTTTTTGATAATGGTTTCCCGACGGTGAGTAACAGGAGCGCTGCAGACCGCACAGAGAATCGGCCGTTCTTCCGCAGTTTCCCGGTCGTTTTCAGAAGCGGGTTGTGTCGTTTGCTTACCCGCCCTCTGTATGTCAAGGCGAAAGCAATACCAGGACGGTGGATTTTGATCAGCTGGCGGCCTGTTGATAATAGGTAACAATGGAATGTACCATGTCGACAATGGTATATTGCCCGGGTTGGATGTCGACCCGGAGACCGTGTTTTTGTACCGTGTCAGCAGTAACCGGTCCGATGACCGCAATCTTGACTGGATCCATGAGCCTGTGCAGTTCCTCTTTCGAGTCGGCAGCAATCATGGTGAGAAAGTTGTCCACAGTGGAAGAGCTGGTAAAAGTGACAAGATCAATACTTCGATTTTCCAGCCGTTCCCGTAGCTCATCCTTCCTGCCCTGGGGCGGGACATTCCGGTATACCGGGGCAACGGCAACCTCGGCTCCGGCCTGTTCAAGTAATTCCGGCAGGATTTCCCGGGCCTTTTCAGCTCTGGGCAGAAGTATTTTACTTCCCGTTACCCCGGTCTGAATCAGGGCCTCGGCTAATCCCTCGCCGGTATATTTTTTCGGAATCAGATCAGCTTTAAGGCCGTAGTCATACAGCTTTTTTGCCGTTGCCTGCCCGACGACGGCAATCCTGGGGCCGCCAAGGTTTCGGGCATCCATGTTCTGTCTATAGAGGTGCCGGAAAAACCAGCTCACGGCGTTTAGGCTTGTAAAGAGCAGCCACTTATAGTCGCCGATATTTGCAAGCGCGTCATCAAGCACCTTGTAATCCAGGGCAGGTTCCATGTGCAGAGTGGGATATTCCAGGCAGTCGGCGCCGTTTTCTTCAAGCAGGGCAACCAGTTCGCTGGCCTGTTCCCTGGTTCGGGTGACCACCATGTGTTTGCCGAACAGCGGCCTTCTCTCAAACCAGTCAATGGTTTTGCGCAGCTTGACCACATCCCCGACAATGATTAAAGCAGGCGGCGTGATTTTAGCCTCTTTGACGACTTCGGTGATGGTGGCAAGGGTTCCCTCAACGGAGTGTTGTATCGGGGTGGAGGCCCAACGAACTACGGCAACCGGCGTATCCGGCGAGCGGCCGTTGTCCATGAGCTTTTTGGTGATAATGGGCAGATTTTTTATACCCATGTATATGACGAGTGTACCGGCGCCGGTGGCCAGTTTATCCCAGGCAATGTTGGATTCTTTTTTCCCCGGCGCTTCGTGGCCGGTGACAAAGGCGACTGAGGCGGTGTATTCCCGGTGGGTGATAGGGATGCCGGCATAGGTTGCCGCGGCAGTGGCCGAGGTCACTCCGGGCACCACCTCAAAATCAATACCGGCCGCAACCAACTCTTCAATTTCTTCGGCGCCCCGACCAAAGATAAAAGGATCGCCTCCTTTTAAGCGGACAACCCTTTTACCGGCGCTTGCATGGTCTATCAGCAGTTTGTTGATCCCTTCCTGGGTAAAGGCGTGCAGACCGCCGCCTTTTTTCCCGGCATAAACCCGTTCCGCCGTCTTCGGCGCATGGAGCAATAATTTTGGATTGGCAAGATAATCATACACAACCACTTCGGCACGTTCCAGCAGGTATTTACCCCGCAGGGTGATCAGGCCCGGAGCGCCGGGGCCGGCGCCGACGAGATAGACCTTGCCGGGATGTCGTGATTTCTTCTTTGTCATGGCTGCGTTTCCCGATAGACTTCATCAAGGATGGCTTTGCCGCCACGGCTAAGGAGTATGTCGGCAAGGGATTTCCCTAATTGTTCCGCCTGGTCAACCGGAGCGCTCTGCTGCTCCCGCAGTACCCTGGTGCCGTCCACGCCGGCAATGAGTCCGGTCAGGGTAATGGTCTTGCCACTTAAAGTTGCATGGGCGCCTATCGGCACCTGGCAGCCGCCTTCAAGACGCAGGAGAAAGGCGCGCTCCGCCGCAACCGTTAGGGCTGTGTTCTGATCGTGAAGAAACTGCATGCCCGCAAGCAACTCGCTGTCTGCTTTGCGCAGTTCAATGCCTAAGGAACCCTGGCCGATGGCGGGCAGCATCTGTTCAGGGGTGAAAAGAGCAGTAATCCGGTCCTGCAGGCCCAGCCGGTTCAGACCGGCCCCGGCAAGAATGATGGCCTCGTATTGTCCCTCGTCGAGCTTGCGCAGCCTGGTGTCAAGGTTGCCGCGCAGGTCTTCAATCTTCAGATCAGGCCGCAGGGCGGCCAACTGCGCCTTGCGCCTGAGACTTGATGTGCCGATGGTTGCTCCGGTCGACAGGTCGTCAAGAGCGCTGTATTTGACGGAGATAAACGCATCCAGCGCAGTTTCCCGCGCTGGAATGATGGCCACGTGCAATCCGTCCGGCAGGTCTGTGGGTACGTCTTTCATGGAATGAACGGCCAGATCAACCCGGCCGTCCAACAGGGCATCTTCTATCTCCTTGACAAAGAGTCCCTTGCCGCCCACCTTGGCCAGTGGCACATCAAGAATTTTATCCCCTTTGGTCATGATTTTGACCAGTTCCACCGAGGTGTCCGGGTAGTGGACCTCAATTTGATTTTTTACCCAGGTAGACTGGGTAACGGCTAACAGGCTGGCCCTTGTGCCGATTTTAACGGTTTTTTTCATGGTATTTGTTTGTGATCGGAAAAGAATAAAAGAAATTTAATCCGTTGTTCAACGCAGCTTGATCAGGGGACTTGTATCATGTTTTTGCAAGCTCGTCCAGTAATGCGGCGGCAAAAAGGGGAATCATCAGTTCATGATGGCCGGTGAAGTTGAAACCGCGGCCGCCTTCGAGGGTGGGGCGATGAACCACATTGGTGGCCGGTCGGTAATGGCGGATAAAATCAAAGTTGGCAGTGGTAAGATTTTTCACCGTATAACCAAGATTTCTGACCACAGTCAGGGCCTTGAGGAAGACCTCGGGCAGGAGAACGGCCGAGCCGACATTGAGATAGACGCCACCTTCAAGTGTGCTGACCAGCCGACAGAAAACCTGGAAATCGAAAAAACTGGTCTGACCGATAGCGGCCCCGTCGGCGTCGGGATGGATATGAATAATGTCGGTCCCCACCGCCACATGCACGGTAACCGGAATGCCAAGCTTGCAGGCCTGGGCCAGCAGGCTTTGGTCATTATGGGGAAAATCGTGATCGAGCAGGGATTGGCCAACGGCCAGGCCCATGCCGATATTTTGCCTGGCGCCTTTATTGATTGCCTGGTTGAGGACTTCGCCGGTTTCTCTGGCGGCGCCGAAAGCTCCCTGGCCAAGGACATCGGCGACCTCTTCCGAAGTGCGGCCGACCATGGCGATTTCGGTGTCATGGATGATACCGGCGCCGTTTAAGGCAATGGAACTCAAAATTCCCCGTTTCATCAGTTCGATGAGAACGGGGTTGAGTCCGACCTTGATGACATGGGCTCCCATTCCAAGTATGACCGGTCGCCTGTTGCGTACTGATACGGCGACCCGTTGCATCAAATCCGGGAAGTCTTTTCCCGCAAGTTGCGCGGGCAGGGAGGCAAGGAGTTCACTGACCCGCATGCCCGGCCTGGGCGGCCCGGCAAAATCTTCAATGCCGACCTTGGAATGCCGGTCGTACACGGAATAGGTTTTTAGATCGGAAAAATCAAGTGGCTGTACAGGTGGTTGCGACATGGTTGAAACCGAAAGCAGGAGAGAGAAGAAAAATATAAAGGGTTCAGCCGTTGCCGAACATTGTTGTTTCCACCATCTCGCAAAGCAGATGTTCCACCCAGAGATGAACTTCCTGGATATGCGGGGTAGAGTCCGACGGCACATTAAGCACCAGATCGCAGACCGGCGTCAGGTCGCCGCCCGGATTTTTAGTGCCGCCGGTCAGGGCGACGGTGCGCAGGCCTTTTTCTTTTGCCGCTGCCATGCCTTTGACCACGTTTGTCGAAGAGCCGGAGGTGGAGATGCCGAGAGCCAGATCTTCAGGTTTGGCCAGGGCCTGTACCTGCTTGGCAAAGATCTGGTCATAGGAAAAATCATTGCCGATGGAGGTGAGAACGGAGGTGTCCGTTGTCAGGGCCAGGGCAGGGAGGGGCCGTCTGTTGAGGAGAAAGCGATTGACAAATTCCGCTGCCATGTGCTGGGCATCGGCTGCAGAGCCGCCATTGCCGAAGATGAGCAGTTTGCCGCCGTCCTCGAAGGTTTCCCGGATCCAGTCGGCCGCGGTGACAATAGCCTCAGCCGATTCTTTGGCAAAGGCCTCTTTGGCCATGATGGATTGCACCAGATTTATCGAAATAAGTGTTTTCATACTGTATAGAATGAAGGAAAAATCATGGACTGTCAAATAAAATGAACGTGTAAAAAGTCACAACGTATTCAAAGATGGCTAAGTACAATACACAAATATACAAGGAGTAGTATGTCGGAATGGGTCATGGCCATACAGGCGGTATGTCTTGAATCATCCCAACATACAGGACGCAGTAGATCGAAGTTTTTACGACGCCATCAAAAAAAAAGGTGTTTACCTGCTTTGCGCAGGTAAACACCTTTTTACTTAAAGCAATACAATTACAAAAAACGAGGTTACTGCAACTGGCTCATGATCTCTTCGGAAATTTCCTGGATGCCCTTGGAGCCGTCCACGGAGATAACCTTTGCGTCGCTCTTGTTTTTGAAATAATTGACCGCGGCCATGGTGCCGGTTGTTTCATCATAGTAGATGTCATGACGTTTGTTGATGGCCTCTTCATCCTGATCGTCGGCCCGGGTGGAGAGTTCGCCTCCGCAGACCCGGCAGACCAGTTTGCCGTCTTTTTCCACCGGTTTGATGGCTTCAAAGGCAATGTGGTTGGGATGATTGGGGTCATTGGCACAGAGTCTGCGGCCCATGATCCGCTCTTTGGCTATGTTGCGGTCCAGGACGATTTCAAGGACATAGTCAAGGGGCATTCCTGATTCTTTTAATGCCTTGTCCAAGGCTTCAGCCTGGGCAAGCGAACGTGGAAAGCCATCAAGAATCCAGCCATTTCCTTTAGATTTTCCCAGGGTCTCAAGGACCATGGGGATGGTGATCTCGTCAGGGACCAGGTCACCGCGCTCGATGTATTCCTTGGCTTTTTTCCCGAGTTCAGTTCCGCCCTTGATATGTTCGCGGAAGATAGCGCCGGATTCAATATGATCCAGGCCATATTTTTTTGCTACAATAGCACCTTGGGTGCCTTTACCACTGCCGTTTGGTCCAAAAGCCAAAATGTTCATAAACTTGTCTCCCATGCGTTAGAAGTTAAATATAACAGTCACCTTTCCCCGTATCTGATGAGGAGGTGTAACCTGCTGACTTACGGTACAGGATGAGAGGAAAATGAATGGTCTCTCATTTAACAGCCCACTATAGCGCACCTCATTCGCTTTGGCTATGAAAATATAGCAGCATTGTTTTTGACAATGAACAGGAAAGAGGGTACAAATTGGCGGCAATAAGGCGGGTTGAAGAGGCAATAAATTAAAGAATAAAAACTGATAAAAAGAACTGATGAAAGAAATTAAGGTTGGACTCATCGGATTTGGAACTGTTGGCAGTGGCCTTGCCGAGGTATTATTAGCCCAGCAGCAACGGCTTGAAAAACGCAGTGGTATGTCGGTTCGCCTCGCTGCGGTTGCGGATATCAATATTACGGAACTGCCGTCGCAGTTTGTCGGGGTTAAATTGTTTAGTGACGCGGCAGAGCTTATTCATGATTCGGATATTGATATTATTGTCGAGCTGATTGGCGGAATTCAGCCGGCAAAGACCTTTGTCATGGAGGCCATTGCCGCCGGCAAGCATGTGGTGACGGCCAACAAGGCTCTGCTTTCCCAGGAGGGGAGGGATATCTTTTCGGCGGCGGCCAAGCATGGCGTAGAAGTAGGTTTTGAGGCCAGTGTCGGCGGTGGCATACCGGTGATCAAGTCCCTGAAAGAGGGGTTGGTGGCCAATAAGATCCTTTCCATCATGGGAATTATGAATGGTACGGCCAATTACATCCTTACCAGGATGACCGATGAGGGTGTCGCCTTTGATGTAGTGCTCAAGGATGCACAGGAACAGGGATTTGCCGAGGCTGATCCCACCTATGACATTGAGGGTATTGACACGGCCCATAAGCTGGCTATTCTCATGACCATGGCCTACGGCATGAATATTACCCACAACGATATCGCCACCGAGGGGATTTCCCGGATTGAGCCGATGGATATTGAGTTTGCCCGGGAATTCGGCTGTCGGATCAAGCTGCTGGCCATAAGCCGCAACCATAACGAGCATGTGGAGGCCAGGGTGCATCCGACTATGGTGCCGGAAACTCATCTGCTTGCCAAAATCGACGGCGCTTTTAATGCTATCCATTTTACCGGCGACATGGTGGGCAATGTCCTGTTGTACGGCCTTGGCGCCGGCAAGATGCCGACCGGGTCTGCTGTTGCCGCTGATATCATGGATATTGCCCGTGATATTCGTTCCGGATCAATCGGTCGTGTGCCCTCCCTTTCCTATTTGCCGGAAAATATCTGCGATCGCCGGATCACACCCATGGAAGAACTTTTTTGTCCTTATTATTTCAGGATATCGGCCAAAGATGAACCCGGCGTTCTGTCGACCATAGCCGGCATCCTCAGCAAAAATACAATCAGTATTGAATCCGTCATCCAGAAGGGGCGTCAGACAAGTGGGCCGGTATCCATTGTCATGCGCACTCATACTGCCGGAGAATCGGCAGTAAGAGCGGCCCTGCAGGAGATTGATGGCCTGGAAGTTGTAGCGGAACCAACAGTCAAGATCCGGATACTTGCAGATGAATAATTTTCTCATTATCTTCCCTGTGCTCGAAATTTTAACCCATCAATTTTTAAGGCGATAATGAAATACATCCTGATCATCGGCGATGGTATGGGGGACGAACCCATTGCGGCCCTTGGCGGAAAAACGCCGCTTGAAGCAACTTCGACTCCGGTTATGGACCGGCTGGCCCGCGAGGGCGAACAGATGTTGGTCCGTACGGTTCCCGAAGGCTATCCGCCGGGCAGTGATGTTGCCAATCTTTCGTTGCTTGGTTATGAGCCGGAGAAATATTACACCGGCCGGGCTCCCCTTGAGGCGGCTTCCATGGGGGTTGACCTTGCCGATGACGAGTTGGCTTTTCGCTGCAATCTGGTAACTGTGGAGCAGTTGGATGGGCGGATGGTCATGCGTGATTACAGCGCCGGCCATATAACGACCGCAGAGAGCACAGCCTTGATCCAGGCTGTCCAGGATTATTGCGGAACCGAGCGTCTGCGGTTGTATCCCGGCATCAGTTATCGGCATTTGCTGGTTCTGCAGGGCGAGCCGCTCGAGCTAAAGACAGTTCCGCCCCATGATTATTTAGACCAGGATGTAACCGATTTTTACGCAAAGTACCTGCAGGTAGATTATCTGAAAACATTGATGGAAAATGCGGCTGCGGTGCTGGCCGATCATCCTGTCAATAAGGAGCGGATTAAGCAAGGGAAAAACCCTGCCAACTCGCTCTGGCTCTGGGGCGAGGGCAGGAGCCCGGCCATGAAGCCCTTGTCTGAGCGGTTCGGCATCACGGGCGCCCTTATTTCCGCTGTTGACCTGCTCAAGGGCATTGGGGTCTATGCCGGTCTTCAAGTCCCTGAGATTGAAGGGGCAACCGGCTATATTGATACCAATTATGCGGGCAAGGTAGAGGCCGCGCTTGCGGCGCTGTCAACCGGGGATATAGTAATCGTTCATCTTGAGGGACCGGATGAGGCCGGGCATCAGGGCAGCCTTGCCGACAAGGTGCAGGCCATAGAAGATCTGGATTCTAAAATCGTTGCGCCGATAGTTACGAGTCTGGAAGAGTCCGGCGAGCCTTTTCGAATGGTCGTCTGTATGGACCACTATACGCCGCTCTCCATTCGGACCCATGTCGACTGGCCGGTTCCTGTCCTGTTGTATGATTCCCGGGGCGTTGCCTGTCCCGGTGGCCGCAGTTACAGTGAGGCTAATGCCGGGATTGCGGCAGAGGAAAGCGGACTTCCTCCGGTGAGCGGAGCGCTTTTTTTTGATCGTTTTATCCGTGGGGAACAGAGGTGAGCAACCTGCAGATGACCATGCATGAGCCGGTTTTTCGTATCAAATACCGGGTGATTTATGGAGATACCGATGCCGGGAGCGTGGTCTACAATGCCAACTACCTGCGTTTTTTTGAGATCGGCCGCACCGAGATGATGCGCAGCTGGGCTATGCCGTATCAGGAGATAGAACAACAGGGTTTGATTCTGCCGGTTACCGAAACCTATCTGCGCTACAAGGCGCCCGCCCGCTACGATGACCTGTTGAACATCAGCGTTTCCCTGGCCGAATTAAAGAAAGTTTCCTGCCGATTTCATTATCGTGTTCTCAGAAATGACGACGGGAAAGAGCGCCTTCTGGTCAAGGGATTGACCAATCACGCCTGCGTCAATCGTCAGGGCAGGCTGACACCTTTTCCCGAAGATATTCGTGAGAAAATAATGGCAATTTGGAACAGGTAAAAAGAAGAGAAAAGTTCAGATCACCATTGACAAATGAGCAACCGTGATTTATATTTCCGTCTGCATCGCGGGGTGGAGCAGTCTGGTAGCTCGTCGGGCTCATAACCCGAAGGTCGGAAGTTCAAATCTTCCCCCCGCTACCACAAATATTCAGGGATTACGTCGAATTGGCGTAATCCCTTTTTTTTATGTCCTGTGTTTGGTTGCTTTCAGACCAGGGAAAGTTCAACGATATCGTCGGATTGAATTGATCAGCCTGATGCTCTGTCAACCAGCTGGAGGGAAAATGCGTAGAATAATAGAGATTTATATTGGAATTATAGCAGCATTATTGTCTGCTTTTACGGCTTCATCTTCAGGAGCGGGCAACAATTTTGTTCTGTATATGCCCGCTGTCCTAGCAGGTTCCCAAAATGGGGCTCCGGGAACGGGCAATCCGGCCGGTTCCTGTTTGGTTCCGGATGAAGCCCGCCTGGAGGATGTGTCAAGTCCTGATCATGTCATAGGAAATGGCAGCCCGCAGAGTTGCACCAGCGAGGCGATTGTGGCTGCAATTGCCCTCGGCGGAGTGATTACCTTTAACTGCGGTCATGCACCTGTGACCATCCTCATGAAGGAGACGGCGAAAATTGTTAATAATACCGGGCCGAGAATCGTCATTGATGGCGGGGGTAAGGTAACATTGAGCGGTAATGATGCGCATCGCATCCTGTATATGAATACCTGTGATCCGGATCAAGTGTGGACAACTTCTCATTGCCAGAACCAGGATCATCCCCGGCTGACGGTGCAGAATTTGACCTTTGTTCACGGTAATTCCAAGGCGGAAACCCAGTATGACGGCGGTGGGGCTATCTGGGTCCGTGGTGGTCGTTTTAAAATCGTCAACTGTCGGTTCTTTAATAATGTCTGTGCCGATACCGGGCCGGATACGGGTGGCGCAGCAGTTCGGGTCTTCAGTCAGTACCAGGGGCTGCCGGTGTATGTTGTGAATTCTACCTTTGGTGGCGCGGCCGGATACGGCAATGTCTGCTCAAACGGTGGCGGTTTATCGAGTATCGGTGTTTCGTACACGATTATAAATTCGCTGTTCAGCGATAACCGGGCGATCGGAAATGGTGCCAATCCGGCAAGATCCGGGACCCCGGGCGGTGGTAGCGGCGGAGCTATTTATAACGACGGTAATACCTTTACCCTCTCTCTTTGCGGGACAAAGATCGAGAAGAACAGTGCCAATGAGGGCGGCGGCGCGATTTTCTTTGTCAGTAATGATCGGAGCGGCTCGCTTGTGATCAAAGATTCTTTTTTATCAAATAATCCAAGTGTCGGTTTCGAAACACCCGGCTATCCCGGTATTTTTTATCTTGGCAAGGGGGATCCGACTGTCATCAATTCCATAATTGAGTGACGGATACAGACAGGTGGTGTTCATATCGTTTGCCACTGTGACAAACTGGAGGATAGTTTGAACATTGGTTCGGGTAATTCGCAACGTACAACAATACTGCTGGCAATTTTTGCCTGTTTGCTCTGGTCGACGGCCTTTGTCGGCGTAAAGATCGGCCTGCGATATTCAGGTCCCTTTTCCTTTGCCGGTATTCGTTTCATGTTGGCCGGGTTGCTGCTGATACCTTTCTGGTGGACCCGGCGGCCGGGTTTAGCTGAAATCCAGGCAAACCTGAGGGTGATTTTGCTGGTCAGTTTTTTTCAGACCTTTTTCATGTATGGGCTGTTTTATCTCGCCATGACCATGGTTTCCGGGGCAATTGCCGCTATTCTGATAGGGGCATCACCGCTTACGGCCGCTGTTGTTGCTCATTATTCCAGGGATGATGACAATATGACCCTGCCCGGATCCCTCAGCCTGTTTTTAGGGATGGTCGGGATCGTCGTTCTCAGTATCAGTCGCCGGCCATGGGCTTCACCAACAGGGCTTACCGAGTTTATCGGTATTGTATTTCTCTTTTTGTGTACGATTTCCAGTGCGCTTGGTAATGTGCTGGTGGCCCGGGAAAAGAGCGATATGGATCCTGTATTTCTCAATTCCCTGCAAATTTTTCTTGGCGGTTTTTTTTTGTTTCTTGTCTCTCTCCCGGTGGAAGGGGTAACGGCCCGCATCTTTCCGGCAGAGTATTATCTAAGCCTGTTCTGGCTTTCCTGTCTTTCCGCGGTGGCATTTACCCTTTGGTTTGTGTTGTTGCAGCGACCGGGTGTCAAAGTTTCAGGGCTTAATGTCTGGAAATTTATCATCCCGGTTTTTGGTGCAATATTCAGCTGGATCCTATTGCCGGAGGAATCTCCACAGCTTTCTTCTCTTATCGGTATGGTGGCCATTGCCGTTTCCATTGTTCTTTTTTACAGAAGTGACGACCGGGATTCATTGGAAAGTTTTGGTAGGGAGCAGGGAAGGAACCGGTAATGTTTTATTGAAAATCCTTGTACTGAAAGCTATATGGGTAAATATACCTATGTAAAAATTGGTAATTTCCTCAATTGTTTTTTTCCCCCGTTTCATTAAATTGATAATTTAACAAACGTCTGGAGCGTAAGGGAATACCCCGGATTAGTCTATTTTATCCAAGAGAGGGAGAAAAAACCGATGAATAAGAGTGATTTGGTTAAATCTATTGCCGGTGCTGCCCAGATCAGCAGGGTCGCTGCGGAAAAGGGTTTGAATGGTTTGCTTTCTTCAATGGCTGAAGCTATGGAGGAAGGAGAGCGGGTGACCCTGGTTGGTTTTGGCAGCTTTTCAATTGTTAAACGGGCAAAACGTCTTGGCCGCAACCCTAAAACAGGAGAAGTTATACCTATTCCTCCTCGTAAGGTGGTGAAGTTTCGTCCAGGAAAGGATCTGACTGAAAAAATACAGTAAAGATGACCTGAAGGGAAGGGTGCCTGTCCTTCGGCACCACACTGACTTCCGGCCTGCCGCTCGATGGGCTTTTTTACCTCATGGAGCCTTCGTTATCTCTGCGCAGGAGATGAAGGAGGCTTTTTTTGTCTTTTGAGAAAGCAAGAGAGCATCACGCCAGAGAAAAACATGCCGAGACTTAAAAGCTGGCCCATGGTCATGCCGAGAAACACTATTCCCAACTGCGGGTCGGGTTCGCGGACGAATTCTATCAGAAAACGGAAAATTCCGTACAGGCAGAGAAAAAACGCAAGCATGGACCCATGGGGCCAGGGGTTATCTTTTCTCCAGGGCTTTCCTTTTACGGCCCAGAGGATGGCAAAGAGTACGACTCCTTCCAAAAAGGCCTCGTAAAGCTGTGAGGGATGTCTTGGTACCGGGCCGCCACCGGGGAAAATCATGCCCCAGGGAAGATCGGTGGTTCGACCGTAGAGTTCGCCGTTGATAAAGTTGCCGACTCTGCCAAGGCCCAGGCCGATGGGGACCGTTACCACGTAGAGGTCCGCTGTTTTCCAATAATCAAGTTTGTGACGGTGACAGTAGTAAAAACCGGCCAGCAGGACACCGAGACAACCGCCGTGAAAAGACATCCCACCCTGCCAGGTGGCGAAGATTTGCATTGGATGATGCAGGTAATAGCTGAAGTTATAGAATACAACATACCCCAAGCGGCCGCCTAAGATGACTCCAAGGATGATGGCAAGATTCAAGTTGTCGAGATGTTCTTCCATCCTGTGCCAGTGAAATTTTCTTGCCTGGTAGCGGGCCAGCAGGTAGGCGGCGACAAAGCCGAGAACATACATCAGGCCGTACCAGCGAACGCTGAGAGGACCGATGTGGAATATGACCGGATCGATATGCGGATAGGTGAGCATTGAGTTTGCCTGGTTATTGGTCGGGCATCATAGTTTACCGATTTTTTTCAAGTGTACCTGGAGGACAGAGACGGCCGCCGGCGTGACACCTGAAATACGCAGGGCCTGGCCGAGGGACCGGGGTTGAATGGACTTGAGCTTTTCCACCACTTCGGTGGACAGGCCGGGCAGTTCCTCATAGGCTATATCAGGGGGCAGCTCAACGGATTCGAGTTTTTTAAAGCGGTCAACCTGTTCCTGCTGCCGCTTGATATAGCCCTCATACTTTACCTGCAGTTCAACTTCATCGGCAAATTCAAAAATATTTGCATTCATTACCGGGGCAGGAGCGCTCCGCCCGGCAAGTTCCTTCAGCCGGGGCAGAGTAATTTCCGGACGCCGGAGCAGATCGGCCATGGACATTGCCTCGCTGATCGGACTGCTCTTGATGCTTCGCAAAGCATCATTGACCGGTTTACCCGGGAAAATGCGCTCGTTATGTAAAAATCGGATAGCTTTGTCAATGCTTGCTTTTTTGCGGGTAAAGGACTGCCAGGCTGCGGAATCAACAAGACCGATCCGGTGGCCGATGGCACGCAGGCGCAGGTCGGCGTTGTCTTCCCTGAGCAGCAGCCGATATTCCGCCCGTGAGGTAAATAATCGGTACGGTTCTCTGGTTCCCAGGGTTACCAGGT
>JANTGH010000052.1 GCA_024763055.1 Desulfobulbaceae bacterium | reverse complement strand
CGCCCGGCTTCCTACATATACAACCAATAATTTATATGGTAAGCTCCTTTCAGCTCACAAGATCAGCCAGGCTTGGCCTGGCGCACCGTAAAAAGTCCGAACAATTCTTAAAGATGGCTAAGTAAAAACATAGATATACAAGGAGTAGTGTTCCGGGGCGGATCTCAACTATACATGTAGTATGTTGTGAATCGCCCCGGGACACACGACGCAGTAGATCGAAGTTTTTACGACGCCATCACAGGTTAAAAAATGACCAAAATAGGAATACCTTAAATCTACTGCAACAGGGGCGTATTGTCCATGTCCGGCCCGGAAAGATCAAGGGGCCATAAAAAGAACGCTCTGAAAAATTGTTTGAATATCAATATACAGGTTGACCGGAAAAACTGAGCATCTTACTATATATATATTATAAAGTCGGACAGACATCAGGCAAGGAGACAAGTGATGCTGAAAAAAAATTATACCAAAACAGGAAAAAGTTGCCGGGTCACCTTTAAATATCCTAACGGGGAACAGGCCGAATCAGCTGTTCTGGCCGGGGAATTTAATGATTGGATGCTGAACGCAACCCCGATGAAAAAATTAAAAAATGGCTCTTTTTCCGTCACCATCTCGTTACAACCCGGGCACAGCTATCGATTTCGCTATGTACTTGACGGCAACATCTGGGTCAATGATCCCGAGGCCGACAGCTATGCCGCCAATGAGTATGGGGAAGAAAATTCCGTTGTAGCCGTCTGAGCAACCCGGCATGGACCTTCCCTATTTCCATGTCGACGCCTTTACCTCCATTGTCTTTGCCGGTAACCCGGCCGGGGTCTGTCTGCTTAAAGAATGGCTCCCTGATGAGATCCTGCAGGCGATAGCAACGGAAAACCGGTTGTCGGAAACCGCTTTCCTCGTTGGCAGCGGCTGTAACTATGAACTGCGTTGGTTTACCCCCAAAACTGAAGTCGATCTCTGCGGGCATGCAACTCTTGCGTCAGCCTTTATCCTCCATGCCCACACCAGGATTACTCCAAAAGAGACCATTTCATTCCAAACCCAGAGCGGTACGCTTCAGGTCAGGCGGCAGGGCGATCTCTTCAGCCTTGATTTTCCAATCCGGCCGGGCAAACAAATTCCGATTGCTGACGAGTTGACGGCAGCCCTTGGCATGGAAGCGAAAGAGGCCTATCTGGCCCGTGATATTCTGGCTGTTTTTGCTGATCGTGCTGCGGTTGAACATCTGCGGCCAGATTTTGACCGGCTGGCCGGGCTGGATTGCCTGGGCGTTATTGCCACTGCGCCTGATGATAGAGGAGAAGCTGATTTCGTCTCCCGCTTTTTTGCTCCCGGCGTTGGCGTGCCGGAAGATCCGGTGACCGGATCGTCACACTCCACCCTTATTCCCTTCTGGTCGGCCCGCCTCGGCAAAGACCATCTTCATGCCCTGCAGATCTCCGAGCGCGGCGGTGAACTGTTCTGTAAAAATCAGGGCGAACGCGTGCAGATCAGCGGCCGGGCCGTTGAATATCTGAGCGGTACCCTGCATCTTGCCGGATAGAAAAGAGGTAAACATTCTCCAGGAACGCCTTTTGGTTTCCCGCCCAACAGACTGCGGGAATAACGTGTGGGGGGACTGTGGGAACGGACGAGAGCGTTGTATCGTATAACTCGTCATGCCCGAGTGTCGTTGTCGGGCATCCAGCGTGGTGCCTCTGTCTTCCATCTCTGTAGAGAGTGTTGCCGATCAGTACAGCCTTCGACTTCGTCTCTCTTTCTCTCTAAATCCCGCCGGATCTCTGAGGGTGAACGCGTGGAGATCAGCGGCCGGGCCGTGCACTATATCAGCGGCACCCTGCATCTTGCCGGTTAATTCTTTTTTCGTTTGACCCAGGCGGTTGCCTGGGCACGTAAAGGGTCATCGGGCCAGTAATGCTTTGGATACCGCCCTTTCAGTTCTTTTTTGACCTCGTGGTAGCTGTTTTCCCAGAAGCCCTTCAGGTCATCGGTGATCTGCATCGGCCGCCGGGCCGGGGAGAGCAGGTGCAGCAAGACTGGGACCCGACCGTTACAGAGAGTGGGGGTTGTCGTAAGACCGAACATCTCCTGCAGGCGGACCGCCAGCACCGGCGGTCCATCCTTCTGATACTGCAGCGGTATCCTGGAACCGCTCGGCACCCGCAGGTGGGTCGGGGCATCCCGCTCCAGTTGCTGCTGTTGTTGCCAGGTAAGCCGGCCCAGTAAAATTTTCGCAAGGTCCAGCCGTTGCAGTCCGGCCATGGTTGTTATCCCGTTCAGGCAGGGGCCTAACCATTCTTCCAGAGTGTCCAGCAAGGCCTGATCCGAAAAATCAGGCCATGATTGTTGATTTTCAAGCACTGTCAGCAGCCTGATGCGCCGAACCAGATTTGTTGCCTGTTTGGACCAGGGAAGCGTGTCCAGGCCTCCCCGGTGGATTGCCGACAGCAGGGCTTCCTGCACAAGAAGCGGATCCGGTTTGTTGAGCGGCCTTTGGGAAATCTCCATTTTCCCGATCCGGGTGACGATGCTGCCGCGAACCGCCCGGGAATCAGGATCAAAGCGTACGGTTTCCTCCCGAACAATATGGTGCCCATGCAGGGTCTGCAGCTCTTCTTTTGTGAGAGAAGCCGCAAGATAAATACGTCCCTCGGCCCGGCGACCGTCCATGGAGGCAATTGTGAGAAAGGGCGTGGCTTGCAACCGGTCATGCCTGGGCAGGACAGCGCCCCTGCCGGAGGTCAGCCTGTAGCTGAGGGAGGAGCCGGGGCGAAGGGCGGCGATCCGGTCCGGATAGGCCAGGGAGAGCAGGGCCCCTGTGGAAAGCGGTTCGTCCTTTTTTATCCCGGACGGCTTGCCCACCTGCCGGGCCAGTTGTTGTCGGACACGGTCCACCTGATGACAGGCGGGCAGGTCGATATTCGTCATTTTGTTCCCATACCGCTGAAAACGGGAAAGGGCATATAACCGGTCCTCGAGATCAACGGAACCGGCCGTTCCCCGCAGGATGTCACGTTCGGAAACCAGGGCCGCAATACTGCAGGCGAGAGATCTGTTGTGCTCACCTTGGGCCTTGAGCAGCATGTGGGACAGGCGGGGATGGAGTGGCAGCCCGGCCATTGCCCTGCCCAATCTGGTGATTCGGCCCTGTGCATCCATGGCTTCAAGCTCCATGAGCAGATGTCTTGCCCGCTGCAGTTGGATAGCACCTGGAGGATTAAGCCAGCGGAGCCGGGTCGGATCATTTTCCCCCCAAAGCGCCAGTTCCAGGACAAGCGGCGCCAGGTCGGCCTGGACAATTTCCGGCCGATCAAAGGATTGCAATCCCTGCTCTACACCCCTGTGCCAGAGGTGATAACAGACTCCCGGCCCGAGTCGGCCGGCGCGACCGCTGCGCTGCCTGGCCGAAGCCTTTGAAATGCGCACGGTTTCAAGCCTGGTCAGTCCGCTTGCTGCGTCAAACCGGGGCGCCCGTTTCCAGCCGCAGTCAATCACCGTGGTAATGCCCTCAATGGTCAGGCTGGTTTCAGCAATGGTGGTGCTGAGGATAATCCGCCGTCGTCCTTGCGGGTCCGATCGCACGGCCCGGGCCTGGTCCCGGAGCTTCATACCGCCATGCAGCGGGTGAACCTGAATGGTGTCGTCCCGTCGTGCGGTCAGCAGGTTCATAGCGCGGTTGATTTCACCCTTGCCGGGCAGAAAAACAAGCATATCACCGCGTTCTTCGCTCAGGGCATGACGTATGCCCCGAACGGTCATGCGGGCAATATGTTCCGTCCGGGGTGAATCAAGCTCAGTGGGTGGGGGCAAATACCTGTTGTCCACGGGAAAGCTTCTCCCGTGGCCGGTGATAATCGGAGCATTACCCAGAAGGTCGGCAAGGGATTCTTCGGCCAGGGTGGCCGACATGACAAGCAACCGTAAATCCTCCCGCAACCCTTGGCGTGCGTCCAGGCAGAGGGCCAGGGCCAGGTCTCCCTCCAGGCTGCGTTCATGGAATTCGTCAAAGATGACCAGGCCGACATCGGCAAGCTCCGGGTCGTTCTGCAGGCGGCGGATAAAAACTCCTTCGGTGATGACCTCTATCCTGGTTGACGGAGAAATCCTCCGGTCAAACCGCACCTGGTAACCGACCGTTTCTCCCACCTCCTGACCAAGACCAGCGGCCATGAAAGCGGCGGCCAGCCGGGCGGCCAGTCTCCTTGGTTCCAGCAGGAGAATTTTTTTCCCTTTCAGCCAGGTTTCCTCCATAAGTGTGATGGGAAGGGCGGTGGTTTTCCCTGAACCGGTAGGGGCGCTGAGGATCGTACTGGTTCCGGTGTTCAATGACCGTCGCAGTTCCGGGATGATCTGAAATATGGGAAGTTTGGTTTTCATGTGTATCCGAAAATGGCGCAAAGCGCCGAACGATATGTAGCACCACGCATGCTGCGTGGTGCTACAAGAACTTTTTTCTTGTTACATCGCTGCGGGTAAACAGTGAATGGTTTGATGCACTTATTTTCATAACAGCGAAGCGGTGTCATTGTTGTGCCGTCAAGGCATGGAAGTTTATCCGAAAATCACCCATGACGTGATGTCGATCCTGTCGATTTTCATTGTTCGAAGTCTACGCTTATCTGTTGTGGCCGTGACAACAAGAAATCTGGTCCAGCCATGCTGGTTTACTTGGAGAGAAGATTGGAACTGTTTTGCCGCGACCCTAAAAAATCCTTGACCTTGTTTAGCATAATTAATTATTAGAGTATCTAAGTAGTTTTTAACAATCAGGAGGACCCCCTTGCCCGATCAGAAAATTATCGAACAGGCACGATATATATTTACCGCAGGAAAACACCTGCGTCGCCATATTTTTTCCAGTGTAGCCCGTGTTGAAGCCGAAGCGCATTGCGGCTGCCCGGATCTCTCCATGGCCCAGTTTAATCTTTTAATGGCCGTACAGGCCGCAGGAGAGATTACCGGCAGTGAACTGGCCGGCCGCCTGGGTGTTTCTCCGCCGTCCGTTTCCGTTATGGTTGAACGGCTGGTTGAGCGGGACCTGCTGGTACGGGAGCGTTCATCCGAAGACCGGCGCAAGGTGGTTTTACGGATGAGTGATGAGGCCTCCACCCATTTTGCCCGTATCGAAGAGCAGGTTCTGGCAAGTTTTGTTGAACTGGTGCAGGAAGTCGGCGCTGAGACGGCAGTAAAATGGGTGGAAGTGCTGCAGCAGGTTGAACGCGTTCTTGACCGGCGACTGATCCCGCACAACAAGAGGACGGAGCGATGCAAAAAGAAATTATAGTGAAGAAAAAACCTTCTGTTGTCCTGCGTCTTGCCCTGTGCCTTCTCATCCTGGCCGTAGGTATCGGCGGGTTTGTCATCCTTAAAAAAATGAAAAAATCACCGCCGGCAAGGCCTCTTGCAGAGCCTGCTCTACCGGTTGAGGTGATGATTGCTCACCCGCAGGATTTCCCGGTGACCATTCATGGATATGGCGATGTCAGAGCCCGGACCCGGGTGACCCTTTCCGCCGAAGTCAGTGGCCGTGTGGTTCGTAAAGATGCTCATCTCCTTCCCGGATCAGTCGTGAACAAGGGAGACGTGCTCTTTGAGATTGATGAAAAAGATTATCAGCTGGAACTGGATACCGCAAAATCCCGACTGGCAATTCTTACCCGGGATCTTGCCATTGCCGGGGCTGAGCTGAAAAGAGTTGGCACCCTGCACCGGAAAAACAGGGTCGGCAGTCTCAGTTCCGTTGAAAAGGCTGAGGCAGCGGTAAATGCGATCCACAATCAGATCGTGCAGGTGCGGAAAAACAGGGAACGGGCCACGATACAGCTGAGCCGTTGCGTACTGCATGCCCCCTTTACCGGCCGGGTGAGCTGGGTTGGGGTGGAAGCGGATGAATATGTCACTCCGGGCAAAAAGATGATAACCCTGGTTGATGATTCGACCCTGGAGGTTATGGTACCGTTGAACAGTCGGGAAGCGGCCCGTTGGCTCCGACTGCGCGGCGACGGGCATGGCGGCCGGGAAAACTGGTTTGCCGAGCCTGAACCGGTGCAGTGTGAGTTGATATGGAGTGAAGACAACTCGGTGCGGGCGACGGGAACCGTGGACAGGATCATTTCTTTTGATCCTCAAACCAGAATGGTGCAAGTTGCAATCACCCTTGCCCGTGATGAGGAATCAGCGGTACCGCTGGTGGACGGCATGTTCAGCCGGGTGACCATTCCAGGCCGAATTCTTCACCAGGTGTATATCGTGCCTCGGGAGGCGCTGAGTTTTACCGGAATGGTGTATGTCGTTGCCGATGGCCGTCTCCAATACCGCAAGGTCGACCTTGTTCGGGAGGAAGAAAGCCTTGCCGTTATCAGCAAAGGCCTTGCACCGGGTGATATGGTCATCACCACTCGTCTTCAAGAACCGCTGGAAAATTCACTTGTCCGAGTGGTCGGGAAGAAGGATCAATGAAGAGAATACTTGCGGCTTTTGCCGGCAACACCGTTTTTGCCAATATCGTCCTCTTGATGATATTTATGGCTGGAGCCCTTGCGCTGACCAATATGCGGCGGGAAAGTTTTCCCCTGTTTTCTCTTGACCTGATTACAATCCAGGTGGCCTTTCCCGGCGCTGATCCGGAAGAAGTGGAAGAGGGGATCAGTCTGAAAATAGAAGACGCCCTGGAAACCGTGGAGGGAATCAAGCAGTATACCACAAAATCTTCAGAAAATATGGCCTCCACCACCATTGAGGTTCAGGAGGGGTATGATGTCGGCGAGGTGCTTGATCAGATCAAGGCCAAGGTCGATGCCGTTTCCACCTTTCCGGTGGACGCCGAACGACCGGTCATCACCGAGGTTTTGTTTCGAAATGCGGTGATGATGGTTGCCCTGACAGGAAATCTGCGGGAAAAACAGCTTAAGATTCAGGCCAATCGGATCCGGGATGAGATCAAACGTCTGGACGGTATTTCCCAGGTTGAGGTATTCGGCAGCCGTGCCTATGAAATATCTATTGAGGTTTCCGAAGAGCGGCTGCGGCAATATGGCTTGAGTTTTGCCCAGGTGGCCCGTGCCATCGGCAACTCCAGCCTGAATCTCCATGGCGGCACCATCCGCACCAGCGGTGAAGAAATCCGGGTGCGTACCATCGGCCGGAAGTATACCGGTGAAGAGTTGGCGCATATCATTGTCCTTGCTGATTCCGAGGGCGGCTTGATCACTCTTGACCGCATTGCCACGATAAAAGACGATTTTGCCGAGGATCCGATTACCGCCCTGATCGATGGCGTACCAGCTGTGTTTGTCATGGTTTTCAAGACCAGTGATGAGGATGCACTCAAAATTGCCTCCCAGGTCAATAACTATATTGCACAGAAGCAAAAGCAACTGCCCCCGACCGTTTCCCTGACCGATTTTTATGATCACACCAAGGCGCTCAAATCCAGGATACGACTGCTCAGCCGTAACGGTATTTTAGGTATGACGCTGGTCTTTTTCCTGCTCTGGATCTTTCTGGATCTGCGACTCTCTTTCTGGGGAGGTCTCGGCATCCCGATTTCACTCTCCGGTGGTTTATTTATTCTCTGGGCCATGGGGGAAACCATCAACATGATTTCCCTGTTCGGGTTTATTATGGTGTTAGGCATTGTTGTCGATGACGCAATTGTTGTAGGGGAATCAATATACGTGCATAGACAACGGAACAAACCACCCCTGCAGGCTGCTGTTGATGGTGTCGCCGAGGTGGGTTTGCCGGTGGTGGCCGCGGTTATCACCTCGGTGGTCGCTTTTCTGCCGCTGGCTCATATCGGCGGCGTACTCGGTAAATTTATCGCAATCCTGCCGACAGTGGTGATCTCATGTCTGTTGATTTCCCTGCTGGAGTGCTTTTTTCTTCTGCCCGCTCATCTCAGTCATCTGCCTGATCTTAATCATCCCCGCAGGCCACGCCTGAGAATCGGCCGGTGGCTTGCCGGTTTTCAACGCTTTATGCAGCAGGGTCTTGAGCGTTTTATCCGTAACCGTTACCTGCCTTTTCTAACCGAGGTGTTGAACTGGCGCTATGTCTCGCTCGCCGTTGCCGTCACCGTGCTGATCCTGACCCTTGGTCTGGTGAAAAGCGGGCTGGTTAAATTTCAGGTTTTTCCCAAAATCGATGGGTATGTTATCTCTTCAACCGTGGAATTTCCCAACGGCACGCCCGCCTCTGTTACAGCCGCAGCTCTGCGGCAAATCGAACAGGCCTTTGTCCGAGTAGCGGAGCGCACGCCGACCAGAAGCGGCGAACCGATGATAAAAAGACGGTTGTCCCTGGTCGGACAGACCCTCGGCGAGGCCATGGGAAGAACCGGACCCAATCTTGGTTCCGTGCAGATTATTCTATTGGATTCAGCCGAACGTGGTATTCATTCCAATGATCTCATGGTCCTCTGGGAAAAGGAGATCGGCGCAATTCCCGGAGCCCGGGCGCTCAGTTTCCATGGCCTGTCAACCGGCCCGGCCGGTGCCGATATAGAAGTCTGGTTACAGGGTGATGATATGCAGATTTTAGTCGACAGTGCAGAACGTCTCAAGCAAAAACTTCGTACCTATGAAGGCGTCTTTCAAGTGCATTCCGATTACAGTCCCGGTAAAAATGAACTGCGCCTGTCATTAAAGCCCGAGGCGCGGACCCTGGGGCTCAGCGTGGAAGAGCTTGCCCGCCAGGTCAATGCCGGTTTTTTTGGCATGGAGCCCTTTCGGCTGCAGCGGGGTGAGGATGATATCCGGGTCAAAGTTCGTTATACGAAGCTCGAGCGCAGCCGGCTGACGGATTTTTACAGCATGCGCATTCATATGCCTGATGGCGGTAAGGTCCCTCTGCAATCGGTGGCGAATATTGATTTTGGCCCCGGCTTTTCCACCATAACCCGCACCGACGGTCAACGCAGAATAGCCGTCAGCGCAGAGGTCGATTCCAAGCAGGCCAACTCTCAGGAGATCTTTACCGACCTGGGATCCGGTTTTTTCAGGGACCTGCAGTCGCAGTATCCAGGCCTGCATATCTCTTTGCAGGGAGAAAAGAAAAATATGCGGGATTCCTTTGCCTCGCTTAAGGTGACCTTTCCGCTGGCTGTTATTGGAATATTTGTTATCATAGCCACAATATTCAGGTCCTATATTCAACCACTGGTGATTCTTGTTACCGTTCCCTTTGGCATAATCGGTGCAATAGTCGGGCATCTTGTATTCGGCTACACCCTGTCGATGATGTCCATGTTCGGCATGGTTGCCCTGACCGGGGTGGTGGTCAACGATGCCATTGTCCTGATCGAGCGGATCAATGAAAATCTGGCTGAAGGGATGAATTTTTTTGAGGCAATCAAACAGGGCGGCCAACGCCGTTTTCGGGCCATCCTGCTGACCTCGTTCAGTACGGTCGGCGGGCTGGCGCCGCTCATCATGGAAACGGATATGCAGGCAAAATTTCTTATTCCCATGGCCTTGTCGCTGGCGGCCGGCGTGACCTTTGCCACCGCCTTGACCCTGGTATTAATCCCCAGCCTGTTGGCCATTGTGAATGATCTGCGCCGAACGGTTGTTCGGATACGGACCGGGGCATGGCCGACCCGGGAAGAGGTGGAGCCGGCTGCCGGACGCCGGGAAAATATTTTGTACAAGCCTGCAATACTTGCAACCTCCGAGATTGAAAAATAAACTGCTGGCCGATATATACGGTCTATTATCGGATAAGGATATTTTTTGATGAAACTTGAAGATGTCCTGAAACAATGTATGAGGATATAATGAAGCGATTTGCACTCCTGTTTTTTATTCTCTTCTATCTACCCGCTGTCAATGCAGGGGCGGAAGAAAAGAAAGTCCCGGTTCCCCCCGATCTTTCCGCCATGAAGATACTTGACCTGGAGACTGCTCAGAAGATAGCGCTTGCCGGAAACCCGGATATGGCGGCAGCCATGAGCAGGGTTGAGCAGGCAAGGGAACGGATTAAACAGGCGGTAGCCGCCTGGTGGCCGAGCCTGGATGCGAACCTTAGCGGAACAAAGACCAGGCTTGCGAAGAATTTTTTTGGAAACAGTCAATCGCTTTCCTTTCTCGCGGAGCGGGACATCAATCTGAACTCAGATGATTTCAAGGCGGGGCTGCAGGCAACCTGGGTTCTTTTTGATGGTTTTTTTCGCTCGTATAAACAGCAGCAGGCGGAGTTTAATGAAAAGGAGTTTACCGCCGCCCGCAGGGATAGTCAGCGACTGCTGGCCTTCAGTGTTGCCGAGGCCTTTTTCAATGCACAGCTTTCCCAGACCAAGGTCGACATCGCCGCTGCCGACGAAAAGTTTTACTTAAGTCAGCTTCGGGACGCCAATAACCGATATGAGGTTGGCACCGGTGGTTGGGGCGATGTCCTCAATATCAAGGTGCAGCTCAACTCGGCGAAAACCAGTTTGATGCTGGGTCGGCGGCAATTTGAGGCGGCCGGCTACGGATTGGCCGCCCTGATGGGAATAAGCGATGCTGCTTTCCCTGAAGCTTTACGGCTTGCCGAGCTGGACCGTGACGTTAAACTTCCTTCGTCACAGGATAATCCGGAAACACTCATTAAAGAGGCCCTGGCTATTCGTCCCGATATTCACCGATTGGAAATGCTTGCCCATGAGGCTGAGGCGGGCAGCGGCCAGGCACAAGCGCCCTTTTATCCAAAGGTACAGGTGGTCGGTACGGTTAATGGTGACAGTCGGGATGACATATCATTTAGTGCGGATGATTTTGGCAATACGATCGGGGTCAATATCGCCTGGAATCTCTTTTCCGGAGGTGCGGACAGAGCCAGGTTCTTCGAAGCCCGGCACAAAGAACGGGAAGTTGCCTATAATCTGGCATCACTACGCAATAAAGTAGCGGCGGAAGTACGGCAGGACCTGGCCCTGTTGGCCGCTGCTGAGGAACAGGTTCGGCTGCAGCGTGAAAGTGTTGTCCTGGTGAAGGAAAATAGAGAACTGGCCAAAAATGAATACGAGGCCGGTGAGGCCTCCCTCGTGCGGCTCAACGAGGCCCAGCGTGATCTGACAACCACCTACAGCCGACTGGCCCAGGCCCTGGTCGAATATCATCAGGCCAGACACCGACTGCTGGCCGCAACCGGCAAAAACCTGCAGCCGTTCATGAATACATCAAAATAGGGTTGTCCTGTCCCGCAAGAACAACACGCTGATCGGCTGGCGGATGAAAAGCTTTAAAAATTATAGCTCAGGGTGAGTGAAGCCACGGGATAATAACGGAATTCATCCACATCATCCTCGATGGCCCGTTTTTGTTCATCTAAGAAGCGAACAACTTCCGGATGCGCTTCAAGAGCATAGGGAGAGTCGGTATAGAGTTCGGAAACCTTGGGTTCACCCTGAAACATTACACCCAGATCAAAGGCGATACCCCATCCCTTTTGCCCGTGATTACTGGTCCATCCCAGACCTGCGTATGGAGCCACGTCATTGAAATCAACCGTCCCTTTCACATGCACCCTGTCGGTTAAATAGGCGTACTTCTGATATTCATCGGGTATGCGATCCTTTCTGTAGGTTCCATCAACATCGATCTCATTGCTGTTGAGATACACGCCTCCGGTTAAACGAAAGGCTCCACTGAACGGGTGCCAGTCGAGAAGCAAAGAACCGTTTTTAAACTCCGGTTCCATGTTGTAGTCCACCTTGTCAATGGTGGAATCAAAATCAAACTTCAAATAATTAACTCCACCTCGTAAAACAAAATCTTCACTCAGGCCGATTCCGACTTCGGCCCCGACTCCTAATGTTCCACCCTTCAGGGCAACATTCACGTCACCCTGCCCGGCAAGACTGTTTTGACCATAGAGCACCAGGAAAAAGCTGATAATGATCACTTGAATTTTCATACGGGTTATCCCTCAGGATACATGATGCCTGTTTAAAACAGCGTCATTGGTTATGACCGGCCCATCCGGGACAGCCGTGTGAATGATTGAAAAAAAGAAGTTTATTGATAGAAGCAGGAAGCGTGCCGGACAAAGAGCTTAGCTGGGGAAATATCTTTTTTTCTTATAAAAACAAGGGGATTGGCTGATGTTTTTCCGGGTTGTCCGCCTTGGCGATTGCCCGGGAAAAAATGATGTCAGAAAACCGACATATTTTTTTAAGGAGAATCCTGAATATTTTCCATGCCGATCAAGGCCGCGCCAATAGCATTACCGGTCTCGAACAACTCGGGAAAGAAGACGGTCGTCTGCAGTCGTTTGGCTACATTGGGCAGAAAGGCTTTTGCCGCCGCTCCAATCCCGATAAGGGGAAGCTTAAGAGAAAAATTAACAAAAAACAGATCATTATCGCGGTAATTCAGAAAGGGTACGGCCTTCTGTTCTCCCCATACGGCACGACCGAGATAATCAAGAATAGTTTTTTCAATAACGTCTTCGGTAAGGGTCAGCACCTGTTGACAAAGATCCTCCACAGAACATCCAAGTTCGGCGGCAAGCGCTTCGGCGCCTTTTCGTGCCATCCGGGAGTCTCCAAGATTCAACCTGCCTGAAACATGCAGGGCATCGGTGGGCGTAAAGCCGGTTATGCCGATTTGCTGTAAAAAAAATAACCGCTCTATCCGTTTTTCAAGGACTATTCCGCCAACGCCGCTCTTTTGGGCAATCGCCGTCGAGGTCAGAGGCCCTTCCCTGGACAGGCAGGCAAGAACAGGATCATCCGGGTTCGCGCCTGCCGACGCCGGCAGGATCAAGGTTCCACTCTTGCCGCGGCCTAACCAATCGCCGGGGTCAGGAATATCCGACGTCATTGCCAGCGGCTGCACCCTGGTCGGCAGCAGCGTCAGTTTTCCCTCACTTGTACATATAATATGGCTGTCCCCGCCTCCGGCGGCCGTATACATGTCAATGGCCTGCACGTGGGTCTGCCAGCGATCAATACGACAGCCTTTGTTACTCATGACCGTATGGCCGTCTTTAAGCATGCAGACATCCGTGGTTGTCCCGCCAACATCGACCACCAGCGCGTTCTTCTTGCCGGCAGTTGCCCCGAACCTCGCCGTCGCCGCCGGGCCGCTCGCCATGGTTACGGCTGCGCGTTCGGCAACCTCTTCAAGACTCGCTCCACTGCCATTGCCGCAGATAATCGTGACCGGGCACTCCAGACCGACCTGAATCATGGACCGCTGAACAGAGGCAAGGAAATCGATCATCAAAGGTTGCAGTTTGGCATGCAGACAGGCCGTGGCGGCCCTTTGTTCCATGCCGGGATGACTGCTGACTCGATGAGAGCAGAAGACAGGCTTCGGATCAATCAGGGAAATGGCCTCTTCGGTTACCAATTCATGGGTTGGGTTTTTTATCGACATGGCACCGCAGACCGCGTAACTGTCCACTTCATTTTTCAGACCCTGCACGGTGTCAACCAGGTTTTCAATATCAAGTGGCTGTTCCTCCTTACCCATAATATCATGACCGCCCTTGAGAAAAACATTGGCCACCACCGGAAGCTTGAAGGGACGAACATACCCAAGGACAAACAGACCGACCCTGGCCCCCCGCTTTTCCACAATCGCGTTCGTCGCCAGGGTGGTGGACACGGCGAGACAGGCGACGTCCGAGGCCTTTATATCTTTAGAAAACAGGGCTGACAGAGCGTTGCCGACACCAATGCTTACATCATGATGGGTAGTCGGCTGTTTCGACCGGCAAATAACCTTGCCGGTGTCCTTATCCAGCAGAACCGCATCCGTGTAAGTGCCGCCGGTGTCAATGCCTATGCAGTATTTCATAGTTGTACTCAATATATGTTCGGGATAACGTTTTTTTCGTACAAATGAAAAAAGCCCGGTCATAAAGACCAGGCTTGGAATATATGGCTCCTCGGGAGGGACTTCCGCGTTCCGCGGAACAGGGTGGTTAATCCCGCCCCTGGCGGGACTCTACCAGCTGGTCTTTCAGGTATCGTTTAATCCCGCATTTTTTTATTTTCTTTTCCTGGATCATGGCTTGTCCTCTATCCGGACATTGGTGGCTCCAGATCAACCGCCAGGGACCCTTAAAACGTTTGGTGGTTTTCGATCCCCGGTACTTCGGATCATTATGCTGTTGTAAACGCCGGCGCAAATCATTTGTCTGTCCACAATAGTAACGATCTGCGTTTGAACTGTATAATATGTAGACAAAAATTGACATAAAAAAAGCCCGGTCATAAAGACCAGGCTTGGAATATATGGCTCCTCGGGAGGGACTCGAACCCCCGACAGGGTGGTTAACAGCCACCTGCTCTACCAACTGAGCTACCGAGGAACATAACTCAAAGTTTTAACCACTTAATTATAAAAGATCACTTCCTCTTCGACCTGGTGGTTAATCCCGCCCTGCGGGACTCTACCAACTGAGCTACTGAGGAACGTAACTCATATGTTATTTCACTTTCTCGTAAACAGGGAAACACACATCGTCTTCAAAAAATCAGATGGGATAAAACCCGCCCCGGTTGCCCGAGAGATATACCCTGATAACGAGGCAGTTAAATAGCACAGTGCCGAAAGCCCGTCAAGAAAAAGTTCAAAAAATGGTTGCGCTCCCTGAAAAAACCCGGTAACAGGTAGGTTTTCCAATCTGCCCTTGTGTCGGGGCGTAGCGCAGCCTGGTTAGCGCGCCTGCCTTGGGAGCAGGAGGTCGCAGGTTCGAATCCTGCCGCCCCGACCATTTTTTACCTCTCCAGCTTCGTCCCGTCGCCTGTTCCTGCCGGTTTCTTTTCACTTTTTTGTACTTTTATGACATAATGCCGCCATGAACGATGAGACCATACTGAAGAGTGCAAACCTTTTTTTCCCGGGAGACGGTTTCCGGCCGGAAACTCTTGATACAGCGATTGACAATGGTGATATTATTGTCGATCCCGGTAAAATAGTGAACCTGCTGCAAAGCGCGTTGCACGATGAGGCCATTATCGAGGTGCAATTTGATGATCTGACCCGCGTCTTTTTCTGCCGGGTCCTTGATCATCCTCCTGAACTTGAAGAAATAGAGTCCGACGGCGTTGTCATGCTGGTGGAACCGGAGTATACCAAGGCCGAATATCTCTCCGGGCAGGATCATGTGGTCATCACGCCCGTAGAGCCCTCCATCGGCAATTTTCTTATCTGTTCAGTAAACCGTGTGCTTCTCCGTCTGCTTGGCAGTCGATGCGCCTTTGAATTCGGTTGTTTTTTTAATCAGAAAATCCGGGTCCGGGGGATGCCCATCCTCCAGTGCTCCTTTCCGCTCATTGCCCGCCAGGTTAAAGGGGCCAGGGCCTATCGGGCTAAAATCCCCAGGGAAATGGAGTTGCTCCTGCACGTCGAACGACAGGGAAAAAGGGAAAATTTTTCCTCCTGCCCGATAGACATCAGTGTCGAGGGCATGCTGCTTGTTGATCCATTTGGCAAGTATTCCGATCTGAAAGAGGAAGAAAAGATATGGATGGAACTCTACTGGCCAAAAGACCGGAGCCTGAGAGTAAACGCAAGGGTTATCCATGTCAGTCAGTTACGGGACAAAAGCGGTATTCAGTACTGCTGCGGCATTCAATTTGATCTGGCCACCCGCGCCCTGGCCCGGGACATTGAACAACTCGTTGCCGGAGTGCAGCGAAGACGGCTGCGCGAGTTATCCGACATCAGCGATGAATTCGGGGTGGATTTTAATAACTGGTAAGCCTGTTCGATCATGAATCAGTGGTCCCCGATTGTCGTCCTGTCGATGGATGGTTTATATTCCTTGAGATAAATGTCCGCGAGGGTGAGAAAGGCGGTAACAAGCAGTGGGCCATAGATGATGCCTAAAATCCCGAACAGACTCATACCGCCAAGGATTGCCAGTAAAACAAGCAGCGTATGCATCTTGACCTGACTGCCGACAAATTTAGGTTTGAGCAGGTATTCCACGGAAAAGGCCAACATGCCATAAAAAACCAGCGTCATAATGGCCTGGCCCGAATGACCATTTATCAAGAGAATGGCAGCGGTAGGCACCAGTACGCCGCCGATACCGAAAATGGGTAGAAAAGCGAGAACCCCCATAACGCTTCCCCAGAGTACCGGAGAATTTAATTCGAGCATGGCGAAAAACAATCCGCCTAAAACGCCCTGAAAAACTCCGCTGATTCCATTGCCGACCAGAATAACCCCGGCAAGCTCCATAAATTTGTTCATGAGAAGCTTATCCTGCTCTTCCGGCAGCGGAGAAAGATGGGTTAAAAATTCAATCAGCCGGTCAATCTCCTTCAGAAGAAAAAAGATCACCATGATCAGGATTAAGAACTGGAAAACAAAACTCATGATGTTGGCCGCCCATCCCGAAGCCTTGCCGTAGATAAAAAGGCCGGCGGTCTTGCTCAGGTCGGAAATCATCCGGGTTACATCCGAAGGCTCAAAATTTATCCCGAATCCGACGAGTAGCTCTTGTGCCCGCCCCGCCAATGTATTATTCTGAAGGGATTGCTGGATCTTGAGCAGGAGATTGCTGTCCTTGCTCCAGTGAAACAGATTCATGGCTTCCGAAGAAAGGGCGCCGATGCAGAAGGTCAACGGCACAAAGATAATAACAGTAATAAGAATGCAGGTAATGGAAGACGCCATCCAGGGCGAGACCCATTTACAGAGCAAAAGGTAAACGGGTCGAAAAATACCGGCCAGGAGAAAGGCCAGGATCAGCAGTTGCCAGAAAGGCCAGAGTACCCAGCCCAACAGTAATGTAACGAGCAGGAAGAGCATAAGAAAATACTTGGCCTGCAACGAGTTCAGCATCCTGTCGGCTTCACTGGTAAGGTGCCGGTTTTTCGGCATATCCTGGACGATCTTTTTTTCAGGCTTGTGTGCTGACATGAAATTCCTTGTTGGATCCCGTAATTTTCATACTTTACCTGCCTGGACGCATAATGACAACCGTCCACAGTCCGGGTAGGAGTATAGCATGAAAATGCTCCGGGGCAAGTTTTCCCGGTGGTCAAATATAATTTTATAAACTTTTTCACTTTTTTGAAGAGATAAACAGGCAAGGCAGGACGTTATGTTGAAGACGGAACTTGAAATATCGGTGCGCAAAGCGGCGCCCGAACAGTTGAAGAAAAAGCCGGACCAGAACGCGCTTGGTTTTGGCCAATATTTTACCGACCACATGTTTGTCATGCGCTGGAGCCGTGAACAGGGTTGGCATGACGCACAGCTTCAGCCCTATCAGAATTTTTCCATCGACCCGGCGGCCATGGTGTTCCATTATGGTCAGGCTATTTTTGAGGGATTAAAAGCATACCGGGGAAAGAGCGGAAACATTCTCCTGTTTCGGCCGACAAATAATTTTGAGCGGATGAACCAGTCCGCTGTCCGCATGTGCATGCCACGCATCCCTGTTGACCGTATACTGCAGGCACTCAAGGCCCTGGTCTACCTTGACCGGGACTGGGTCCCGAACACCGACGGCGCCACGCTCTATTTGCGGCCGACCATGATTGCTTCCGAACCGGCCCTGGGGCTGCGTCCGGCCAACGAATACCTCTTTTTTATTCTTGCAAGTCCTGTTGGCGCCTACTATGCTGAAGGGTTTAATCCGGTCAAAATTTATGTGGAAGATAAATACGTTCGCGCTGTCCCCGGTGGCGTGGGCGAGGCAAAGACCGCCGGCAATTATGCCGCCAGTGTCAAAGCGCTGACCGAGGCCCAGAGCAATGGATACAGCCAGGTTCTCTGGCTGGACGCGCTTGAGCATAAGTATATCGAGGAGGTCGGCACCTCCAACGCCTTTTTTGTCATCAATGATGAACTGATCACTCCCCCACTCGCCGGAACCATCCTGCCGGGCATAACAAGGGACTCGGTCCTGCAGTTAGCCCGGGACTGGGGGATGCATGTCAATGAGCGAAGAATCAGTATTGACGAAGTCGTAGAGGCGGCAGGAGACGGCAGCCTGCAGGAGGTCTTCAGTACCGGCACCGCGGCTGTTATTTCTCCCCTTGGCGAACTGTGCTATAAGGGTGAATGCATCCCGGTGAACGGGGGTAAAACCGGCATGATCGCCCAGCGCCTTTTTGATGAATTGCAGGCGATCCAGTTCGGCATGCGGCAAGATGCTCACCGCTGGATGGTCCGGGTAGCTTAAATCACCTCTTTTCTTTGTTTAACTTTTTCCTTTTTTCAATAAGTTGGGCGGGGAAAAAAAATTTCCGCCCTGCCCCTTGATTTTTCGAAAACCATCACTATTGTTTTGCGCAGTTTGATGACTGAAACTTCGTTTTCGTCCGGCAGCAATGGCTTGAGCCGGTAGCTGGACACGAACTTTTTTTCCGGCTCAAACAAGTTCACATTAACCCAACTAATTTTACAGGGAGGATTGTCCATGAAGATTCGTCCATTGAATGACCGCATACTGGTCAAGAGATTGGAGGAAGAGGAAAAAACCGCAGGCGGAATCATCATTCCGGATTCTGCTAAAGAAAAACCGGCCGAGGGCGAGATTATTGCCGTTGGTCCCGGTAAGCTGAATGATGCCGGTGAGCGTGTTGCCATGGATGTAAAACAAGGCGACCGTGTTCTTTTTTCCAAGTATGGTGGAACTGATGTCAAGCTGGACGGTGAAGATTATCTGATCATGCGCGAGGATGATATCCTTGGCGTGATTGAATAAATGAAACGACGGCAAACAGAGCGATAAAGGAGAGTAAAATATGTCTACAAAAGAATTAAAATACGGCAGCAAAGCCCGCGAGGCCATGCTGGCCGGTGTAAACACCCTGGCAAACGCTGTTAAGGTGACCCTTGGACCCAAGGGTCGAAATGTACTGATTGAAAAATCGTTCGGTGCACCGGTGATCACCAAAGATGGTGTAACCGTAGCCAAGGAAATTGAAGTAAAAGACAAGTTTGAAAACATGGGCGCACAGATGGTGAAAGAGGTTGCTTCCAAGACCTCCGATGTTGCCGGTGACGGAACCACTACCGCGACCGTGCTGGCTCAGGCCATTTACCGTGAAGGCGCCAAGATGGTTGCCGCCGGTTCTAACCCCATGGAAATCAAACGGGGCATTGATGCCTCTGTTGAGGCCATTGTTGCCGAACTGGCAAACATTGCCAGCCCGACCAAGGAACAGAAAGAGATCGCCCAGGTCGGCACCATCTCCGCAAACAACGATGAGACCATCGGCAACATCATTGCCGAGGCCATGGACAAGGTTGGCAAAGAGGGTGTTATCACTGTCGAAGAGGCCAAATCCATGGAGACCTCACTCGACGTGGTTGAGGGTATGCAGTTTGATCGCGGCTATCTTTCTCCCTACTTTGTGACTGATGCCGAACGAATGGAAGTCAACATGGAGGACCCGCTGATTCTCATCAATGAGAAAAAGATCTCCAACATGAAAGACCTGCTGCCCATTCTTGAATCCGTTGCCAAGATGGGTAAACCACTGTTTATCATTGCCGAGGACGTTGACGGCGAGGCACTGGCAACACTGGTAGTCAACAAACTGCGCGGTACGTTAAACATTGCCGCTGTCAAGGCTCCCGGTTTTGGCGATCGCCGCAAGGCAATGCTTGAAGACATTGCCATCCTCACCGGTGGTCAAGTCATTACCGAAGATTTAGGCATCAAGCTTGAGAATGTAACGGTTAACGATCTTGGTACCGCTAAACGTATCGTAGTCGACAAGGACAACACCACCATCATTGATGGCGCCGGTGACAAGGACAAACTTGCCGGTCGGGTCAAACAGATCCGCACCCAGATCGACGACTCCACCTCCGACTATGATCGCGAGAAACTCCAGGAGCGTCTCGCCAAGCTGATCGGTGGTGTAGCTGTCATTAATGTCGGCGCGGCCACGGAAATCGAAATGAAAGAGAAAAAAGCCCGGGTGGAAGACGCGCTGAACGCTACCCGCGCAGCTGTCGAAGAGGGCGTTGTCCCCGGCGGCGGAGTAGCCTACATCCGTTGTCTGAAAGCGCTCGATACCCTCACACTTGCGGGAGAGCAGGCCCTGGGTAAGGATATTATCCGTCGCTCTCTCGAAGAGCCGGTTCGCCAGATTGCCAACAATTCCGGACGTGAAGGTTCCGTTATCGTCGAAAAGGTTAAGGACCTTGAAGGACCCAACGGCTTTAACGCAGCTGTCGAAGAATATGGCGACCTCATTGAAGCCGGTGTTATTGATCCGGCCAAGGTAACCCGTACAGCACTGCAGAATGCGGCCTCCGTATCCGGTATGCTGCTGACCACCGAGTGCATGATTGCCGAAGAGCCGGAAGATGACGCTGCCGGCGCAATGGGCGGCATGCCTCCTGGTGGTGGCATGGGCGGCATGGGTGGCATGGGTGGAATGGGCGGAATGATGTAAGCCGACCTCTCTCCCGTCGAGAAGAAGTACAAAAACCCTGCCCGGGCTGGTTCCGGGCAGGGTTTTTTTGTCCAATCTCCTCTACAATTCAAAGGGGGCTGCCGATTCTCAGGTCTTTTGGGCATATATTTCTCCCTGGAATCACTCTCAACAAGTTTTCCTGTTGACAAATCCAGGGAAATTTTGAATAGTGGCACGGTTCAAGCGAACCGCTTTTTTACAATCATGCAGGCCGATGCGTCTGCAGAATATTATGGCGATGTAGCTCAGATGGTTAGAGCATACGGCTCATATCCGTAGTGTCCGGGGTTCAATTCCCTGCATCGCCACCAAAAAGCAATCCGGAGTGTTCCGGTTTATTCCTAAACCCCGAGTCCTGCCAAGGATTTCGGGGTTTTTCTTTTGCAGCGGCGAACAGGCCCTCGCTGACAATGGGGGCGAATCGAGAAGGTGACTTCTCGCGGCGGTTCATTTGTAACCATCGGCCACGGCAACAGAAGCTGACTGTCCTTAAACATTATGTATCGGCCCTGCAAATTATGTCAGCCACACTTGTAACAGGCCGATGTCCTTTGTCTAACGATTGCAATATCTGATGTCCGGCAAACTACTCCTAAGGACAACAACAAGACTGGCAATGGCATAATGACTAATTTGAAAGAACCCCCGACCCTTGATGTCGTTTTGGCGTGATGTCTTATCAAGAGGCGATTTCTTAAACTTGCGCCACTAAAAACAACTTTTATGGCGCAAGACAGTTATTATGCGTCTTTACTGCGGGTATGTCGTATACGGTTTTTCTAAAAAATTAACCGGTGCGTGCATTATTACATTGTTGCCGGTGATAGTTATTTGACGGCAATATCGTTTTCATCAAGAGGGTGATTATTACCGACTTTTGCCAACGCCTTCTCAAATCGATCCCTTTTCCCTCTGGCTGCACGTTGTTCGAGGTATTCCCGGGTGCGCAATGCCGTCATTTTTTCCGCAAGAGCCGTTGCAATAAATTGATTGATCGAAATGCCCTCTTCCCTTGCTATTTCTTTTACTTCTTTATGAAGAAAATTTGGCAGTCGTAAGCTGACAGTACTCATAATAGCCCCCTTGCTGTTAAAAATTCCCACGGTGTTACGGCTGTAACACCGAACATTGAGATATTTTTAAAATCTTTTTTGTTAAAAAAAGGTGTTGAAAAGAATCGGCAAAGAGTTAACAAAAACAGTGACATAAAGCACAAAAGCCTCTATAATGGTTGAAAATCCTAACCAGGGAAAAT
>JANTGH010000051.1 GCA_024763055.1 Desulfobulbaceae bacterium | reverse complement strand
AATAGTCTCTGGGCACGTAGTAGCCGCGTGCGGCAAGGCGTCGAATAAGATCCAGCGAAATTCTTTATTAGCGCTCTACTCTACAGTTCATCAACCTTGTCGGACTATGAAGATTCATGCGTTGGTATGGCGTGCCGGGGTTTACCGGGGTTTGGATAAAGAGAAAAATGAAAAGAAAACAAAGTATGGAGCATGGAGCATGAAACCAAAGAGCATTGTCATTACAGGTATGGTCCTGGGGCTGTCATTGTTGAGTTTTTTTGTTTACCGGAATAAATTTATACCGGCGGAAGCGCCGTCCCATCCGGAATATCTGCCAGCCGGACAAGGACAGTCCTTTGGCGTTGTATCAACGGCAATAGCCGGACAGGCCGGGCGGACAGCGGGGGAAGTAAAAAAAGATGGTACAAATCTTTTTGATTTTTCCGGGGAAACCGTGGGCGCGCCGCCAAAGACCTTTAGCGCGGCAGTGGGCAACTGGATCATCGGCAGTGATGACGGAAATACAGTTCTTGTGGTGGATGGCCGCAAGTGGAAACGGGGCGTGGCATCCGCGGGACTGGCCGATAAGGCGCGCGCGCTTTACGGCAACCGTTATGCTGAATTTCTTGATAATGTCACTGCCTATGCCTATTTTCCTTTTGCCGTGGCTGCGCATATTGACAATTTCACCAAGGGTGAAATACAAGTAAAATTTAAGGCCATTGCCGGTAGGATAGATCAGGGGGCCGGTATTCTTTTTGATCTGAAACCAAATGGTGACTATTACGCCCTGCGTGCCAATCCTCTGGAAAATAACCTGGTCCTGTGGCGCTATAAACACGGAAAAAGAAGTTCGGTCAGCTGGGTCCGCAATGTGAACACACCCTCCCGGAAATGGCATACGTTACGCTTGACAGTAGAGGACAAGCTAATCAAAGGATTTGTCAACGGCAACCAATATCTTGCCTTTCGCCTGCCGGAAACTGTTTCAGGTAAGGTGGGCCTGTGGACCAAGGCGGACAGTGTTGTCTATTTTGACGATTATCAGGTAACCGTCCGGTAAGTGTTTTCCCGCAAGGGAAAAAGTTTTTTTTTGTGCCTTGCGGAGCAGGAAAGAAAATCTTGACTTCCTCTGCTGAAATTTATACCCATAATGCTTTAATGGGTAATCTGGATTCTTATCTCTTGGGTATCCAGTTGTAACTACCCTTTATTGATTACAAACTCAAAACTCGTAGCATGCAATGAGATATATAAGCACCCGGGGCGGGATAGAGCCCATCGGTTTTAAGGAAGTGGTCATGATGGGGCTGGCCCGTGACGGCGGTCTGCTGCTGCCCCAAACTCTGCCTTCCATCGACCGGGCAAAGCTCAATGCCTGGCGCAACCTGCCCTACCAATATCTGGCTTTGGAAGTGCTGAGCCTGTTTGTTGATGATATTCCAAGGCTTGATTTGGACGCATTGGTGGAACAATCCTACTCAAATTTTTCCCATCCCCAGATCACACCGGTGCGCAAGGTCGGGGATGTTTACGTCATGGAGTTGTTCCATGGCCCAACCCTGGCCTTTAAGGATATCGCCCTGCAGCTGTTAGGTAATATTTTTGAATATATCCTGGCAAGCTCCGGTGGTTTTATGAATATTATAGGCGCTACCTCCGGGGACACCGGCAGCGCAGCCATTTACGGAGTGCGGGGTAAAAAGGGCATCAATATTTTTATCCTGCATCCCGATGGCCGGACCAGTCCCATTCAAGCCCTTCAGATGACAACTGTACTTGACCCCAATGTTTTCAACATCGCGGTGCGCGGCACCTTTGATGATGCCCAGGCCATAGTCAAGGAAATTTTTGGTGATCTTGAATTCAAGGATAAGCTGCATCTTGGCGCCATCAATTCCATTAACTGGGCCCGGGTCCTGGCCCAGGTTGTCTATTATATCTACGGATATTGCAAGCTGTGGAAGACCGGATTTCAGTCTGTTGATTTTTCCGTGCCCACGGGGAATTTCGGTGATATTTTTGCCGGTTTTGTGGCCAAAAGACTGCTGCCCGATGGTTGTATCAACCGTCTTATTCTTGCCACCAATGAAAATGATATTCTGACCCGTTTTGTGGGCAATGGTGATTATTCCACTGCCGGCAGTGTCACCCCGACCTCAAGTCCGTCCATGGATATTCAGATCGCCTCCAATTTTGAGCGGTACCTGTATTACCTGCATGGTGAAGACGGGGCCCGGGTCAATGCGGACATGGAAACCTTTGCGGAAACCGGTCGGCTTGATCTTGCCGAATATCAGCAGAAAGTTGCCGTGGATTTTGTCTCCCGCAGCGTGAGTGAGCAGGAGACCATCACCACTATTGCCGAGGTGTATGCGCGGGACAACTATCTGCTTGATCCCCACTCCGCTGTCGGAGTTAAAGCGGCTTTAGAGCTGGCCGATAAAGAGCGGCCGGTTATTTGTCTCGCAACCGCCCATCCTGCTAAATTCGGGGATGCGGTGAAAAAGGCCATCGGCAGGGATGTTGAACTGCCACCGGCCCTGGCTGATCTGGAAAACAGGGAAAGCAGGTGCGAGATCATGGATGCTGATGTCGGCAAAGTAAAAAAATATGTGCAACAACATGCCCTGGCATAAAAAAGAATATTCAACCTTGAACTGTAACTCGTGAGTTCTACGTATCAGCAGCACGTCGAAGAGGCAGTTGCCTTTCTCCGGCAGCAGGTGCCAGCCCGGCCTGAAATTCTGATTCAGTTGGGCACCGGCCTTGGCTGCCTTGCCGATGCTATGGAAGACCGGCACACAATTGCCTATACGGATATCCCTCATTTCCCGGAAGCAACGGTTTCCAGTCATGCGGGCAATCTTGTTTTCGGCAGACTCGGTGGTCGTTTCGTTGCCCTTTTGCAGGGTCGTTTTCATTATTATGAGGGGTATTCAACAAAGGAGGTGGCCTTTCCCGTGCGGGTTTTGTCCCTGTTAGGCGCAAGGACCGCGATCATCACCAATGCCGCGGGCGGACTCAATCCCGAGTATGCGCCCGGCACGATAATGGTTTTTTCCGATCATCTCTACCTGCTGCCGGAAAATCCGCTCCGGGGGTCCAATGTGGATGCCTGGGGAGAGCGGTTTCCCGATTTTTCCAGGCCCTATGACCCGAGGCTGCGGGACCTGGCCATCCGTACCGCAATCGACCTGGGTTTTGATGAGATCTCCACCGGCACCTATGTCTGCATTCCCGGTCCCAGCCTGGAGACGCCGGCTGAAACCCGTTACCTGCGGATGATCGGCGCAGACGCGGTGGGGATGTCTTCACTTCCCGAAGTGCTGGTGGCCATCCACGGAGGCATGCGGGTGCTGGGACTGTCGGTGGTGGCCAATGTTAATGATCCGGATAACTTTACTCCTATTATTCTGGAAGATATAATTGCCGTGGCCGGGCGGGCCGAACCCCGGCTGCAGCAACTGCTTCTCGAAATCCTGCCGGAAATCTGATCATGGAAAAACTGCTGATTGTAAGCGGCAAATATCTGCTGACCATAGACCCCGAGGGGACGATTCTTGAAGACAGTGCTGTGGTCATTGCGGGAGAGACTATTATCGAAATCGGCCCGGCTTCTGAACTGACAGGCCGATATCCTGATGCCGAACTTCTGGCCGAACCGTGTGGCCTGATTATGCCGGGGTTGATCAATACCCATACCCACGCGGCCATGAGCTGTTTCCGTGGTCTGGCCGATGATCTGCCGCTTATGCAGTGGCTGCAGGAGTATATCTTCCCCCGTGAGGCAAGGTTAACCGGCGAGATCGTCTATTATTCCACCCTGCTTTCCCTGTGCGAGATGATACGATCGGGCACCACCAGCTTTAATGATATGTATCTGTTTGCGGCGGATGTAGCCAGAGCGGCGGACGAGTCCGGGATGCGGGCCTGGCTTGGCGAGGTGCTCTATGATTTTCCTTCACCCAATTATGGGGAGCTGGAAAACGGTTTTGCTTATATGGAGCAACTGTTTGCCGATTACTCCGGTCATGAGCTGATCACCATCACCGTCAATCCGCATGCAGTCTATACCTGCTCGCCGGAATTACTGCTTCGGCTTGGGGAGATGGCGGCAGATCGTGGTGCTGTCTATCATATTCATCTTTCCGAGAATCGGGACGAGGTTGAAACCTGCAGGGAGCGTCATGGCGCAAGCCCGGTGCGGCATCTAAAAAATCTTGGTCTGCTCAGTGATCGGATGCTGGCAGCCCATTGCGTTCAGCTCGACGATGAGGAGATCGCGCTGTTGGCCGGGAGCGAGGTCAAGGTTGCCCATTGCATGGAATCCAACATGAAACTTGCCTCGGGCACGGCGCCGGTGGTCAGGATGCTTGAGGCCTGTGTCTGTGTCGGAATCGGCACCGACGGCAGCGCTTCCAATAATGATGTGGATATGTTTGGTGAAATGAATACGGTGGCCAAAGTTCATAAGGTGGCCCGGATGGATCCCACGGCCATGGACGCGGACACCACTTTGTATTTGGCCACCATGGGGGGGGCAAGAGCCTTGGGCGCTGAAAATAGAGTCGGCAGTCTTGAAGTGGGGAAAAAGGCGGATTTGATTATTCTTGATCTTGATCAACCCCACTTAACCCCGATGTATCACCCGGTTTCACACCTTGTTTACGCCGCCAGGGGCGCTGATGTCATCCATTCGGTTATTAACGGCAGGATAGTCATGGAGAATCGGAAAATCATAAGCCTTGACGAGCAGGCGATTCTCGCACATATGGGAGAAATCCGTCGGCAAATTATTACCTCGTGATAATGGGCTGTTGACACTTCCGGCCCCGTGGTGCTATGGTGCGGTTACATTGATGATACTGTTTCATATCTTTAATATATTCCAAGTGAGGTGAGGCCATGTTCGGTCTGGGAATGCCTGAGCTGATCATTATTCTGGTCATAATCGTTATTATTTTTGGTGCAGGTAAACTGCCGGAAATCGGCTCCGGTATCGGCAAGGGTATTAAAAATTTTAAAGATGCGACTAAGAACGAGGACAAACAAAAGGCCCTTGACGAGGAGAGCAACAAGGATGCCTGAAATTTGTAACCTTACCTGTTGCTTTTAACGAGGGCGATATTATGTTTGGACTTGGTACCCCTGAGCTTGTCATTATTCTTGGCATTGCCTTTCTGGTTTTCGGCGGTAAAAAATTACCCGAAATCGGCTCTGGTCTCGGCAAGGCGATCAGTTCCTTTAAACGTGGACTTGATGGGGCTGAGGAGGTTGGCCTTGACCTGAAAAAAAGTATTCCCGGTGTAAAAGAAGTTACTGCCGTTAAGAAAAAGGTCGATAAAGCCCGTGATATCACCAAGGTCATGACAAAATAATCTTTTTGTCTTTGCGGTATAAGAGGCGGAGTCGTTTCGGACTCCGCCTCTTTTCTATTTAGGGAAATGAAAGCTCTTTCTGTCCGGTACAGTGTGGTCCCCAGATCGTTCTTCCGGTATAGTTTTTCCTTTGTTCTTGACACTCCTTCACTTTTTTTGTATTCGTCCCTTCTGCAGTCTCAACGTTCAATATGCTTATAATCCGAGTTCGTTCAAGTGTGTGAATACTGTGAATCACTCGATGCAGCAATGACTTTCAGGAGTAATCCATGTGTCGTTTAGCGTTAAAATCTTCAGATACACCCTTCTCTCCATATGAGGTTCTATTGGCCATGGAGGCCATGCAGGAGGGATATGACGGCTCCGGGCTGGGCCTTCTTATGCGTGGGGTTCAGTTTGCTGATTTCAAATATGAGCGGGGAAAACAGGTTATCCTGTCCGGAATCGCCCATACGGAAGAGGCCCTGCACAGGCTCAACGGGCTCATGGAATCCCGTGGCTTTGAGCAGAAATATGATCATGAGTTCACGGTCCACCCGGAAATGATCGAAGCCGCTGATCGTTTCAAATATATTGTCCGGGTGTATAAAAAACCGGAAAACATGACCGAGGTCGAGATTGAAGACTATCTGATGCATACTCGTCTTTTCCTGCGTCGCGATGGCGAAGAACATGGCGGGGATTTGACGGTGTTTTCTTTCTGGTCGGACGTGGTTATGATCAAGGAAGTCGGCTGGCCGCTTGCCATTGGTGATGCGCTTTCCCTTGATGACAATCGAATTACGGCCCGGGTGGTCATGGCCCAGGGACGGCAGAACACCAATTACGGCATTAATTTGTATGCCTGCCATCCATTTTTCATTCAGGGAATTTCCACCATGACCAATGGTGAGAATACGGCTTTTGTACCTATCAAGGAGTGGCTGGAAGGGAAAAAGATTCCCGGCTATACCGGCTATCAGAGTGATTCGGAAGTCTTCACTCACATTCTGCATTATGTGACCAGGCGATTGAAACTTCCCCTCCAGGCGTACAAACATGTTATTACCCCCCTGAAAAATGAAGAGCTTGATGTTCATCCCCAGGGTGATTTTCTTAAAGGGTTGCGGATTGCCTGCCGCAGGCTGATTATTGATGGTCCCAATGCCGTGATCGGCACCTTGCCCGATGAGACCAGCATGCTGGTCATGGATGCAAAAAAGATGCGGCCGGCCACAGTCGGCGGAAAACCCGGTACCTGGGCCATAGCCTCTGAAATGTGCGGGGTGCGGGCGCTGGTCCCTGATCGTGATCCAGCCTTTGACTTTCAACCCATGCGTGAACATACAGTTATTATTCCACCAGATCGTAAGGAACTTTTGATATGGACTCAGTTCGATCCGTTTACACTACCCCAAGCAGCTTAACATACTCCGACCTGCCCTGGATTATTCAGCATCGCGAGGACCGCTGTACTCTTTGCGGTCGCTGTACTTCCGTCTGTCCGGTCAATGCGATTTATCTGACCTACCGCCGGCAACGGGTGCCCAAGCTTGATGTGCTGAAAAAGAAACGAGGCAATGAGTACCGGCATTTTGTCGGCATCCGTCAGCATACTTCCATTGCCAAGAAGTGTATCGGCTGCGGCATGTGTTCCTCGGTCTGTCCCAACGAGGCCATCGGTCCTGTGCCCAATACCAACGAACATCGGACGGTTTTTCATCAGAATCAGAAGGGTGAGGCCTGGAAGCGCGGTGGCCGTCGTAATAAAACCGGAGCAACTATTCTTGACCGGATTGCCTTTGACCGGATTTCCATGTTGACTGACCCGGCGCTTGATGCCGGGCGGCATGAATTCAATCTCAATACCATTTTAGGCCGGGTGCTGCCGCCGGAGGAGTACCTGCGCCGTAAGGCCGCCGGTGAGTGGATACCGCCTACCCGGGAAATTTTCCCGTTTATCATCGGATCCATGTCCTTTGGAGCGCTTTCTCCTAATATGTGGCTGGGACTGTTGCAGGGTGTGGCCTACTGTAATGAGGTGCTTGGTATTCCCGTCGTCATGGCCACCGGTGAGGGCGGCTGTCCGCCCTGGGTTTTGAAAAGTCCGTTCCTGAAATATATTATCCTGCAGATTGCCTCCGGTTATTTTGGCTGGGATGAGATTATCCGCGCCATTCCGGAAATGCAGTGTGACCCGGCCGCCATTGAGATAAAATACGGCCAGGGCGCAAAGCCGGGTGACGGCGGACTGCTGATGTGGTTTAAGGTCTCCAAGCTTATCGCCCGTCTGCGTGGTGTGCCCGAAGGAGTGGATCTTCCTTCACCGCCGGTTCACCAGACGCTCTATTCTATTGAAGAGAGTGTCATGAAGATGATCCAGACCCTGTCCATGGCATATAGTTTCAGGGTTCCGGTCTATCCCAAGATTTCCGGTTCCACTTCGGCTAAATCGGTCCTCAACAATCTGGTCCGAAATCCCTATGCCGGTGGAATGCTCATCGACGGGATCGACGGCGGCACCGGAGCCGCCTATAACGTATCCATGGATGCCACCGGCCATCCAATCGCCTCCAACCTGCGTGAGTGTTATCTTGACCTGGTCGCCCAGGGCCGCCAGAATGAGATTCCGCTTTTTGCCGCCGGTGGTATCGGCAAGAACGGCAATGTGACCCAGAACGGCATGGCGCTCATCATGCTCGGCGCCTCCGGCGTACATATGGGTAAATATATCATGCAGGCCTGTGCCGGTTGTCTTGGCAACGAAAAGGGCCGTTGCAATGTTTGTAACGTCGGCATTTGTCCCAAGGGAATTACCTCACAGAATCCGAAACTGTTCCGGCGGCTTGATCCCGATGATGTTGCCCAGCGGGTAGCGGAGACCTTTATGGCTATTCGTACGGAAATGAAGAAGATCATGGCACCGCTTGGGCGTTCGCAAAGTCTGCCCATCGGCATGTCCGATGCCCTTGGCATTGATGATTCCGATGTTGCCGAGCGGTTAAAGATTAAATATATCTGCTGATCGATAACCACGCCTGGGCGTGGTTGAGGATAGATATTTCAGACACGCCACGCGTGTTTAATAAATACACTATTGATAGCTGAAATGAGTACACAAGAAAGGAAGATTGTAAAAGTTCGCGGCAAGGATGAAAACGGGCGTCGGTTGACCTCCAAGGTTTTTGAGGAGGAAGTTCGCGGCGCCGCCTCTGCGGCCGATGAATTGATCCTGGAGTCGTTTGGGCAGCATAATATCGGCCTTCGCCTCGGCACGGAGGATCGCCCTCTGACCCTACGGGTTCAGGGACCTGCCGGCCAGCGTCTTGGCTGCATGGGGCAGCAGGGGGCTACGATCATCTGTGAGGGCGCCGCCTCCGACGACGTCGGCTATCTCAATATCGGTGCTGACGTCATTGTCCGCGGCAATGCCACCAACGGTGTCTGCAATGCCATGGCCGGCGGTCGTGTCATGATCGGCGGTTCCATCGGTGCCCGTGGCCTGACCATGACCAAATGGAATCCGGAATATGATCGTCCGGAGATGTGGGTGCTTGGGTCGGTTGGTGATACCTTTGCCGAATTTAACTGCGGCGGCGTCGGGGTTGTTTGTGGAATTGAGGCGAAAAATCCTGATAATGTACTTGGCTATCGGCCCTGTGTCGGCATGGTCGGAGGGAAGATTTATTATCGCGGCGCAACCGATGATTCGTATTCCCGAACCAATGCCCGGCTGAGCAAGCCCGATGATGAAGAATGGCAATGGCTGACTGAGGGCCTGCCCGGATATCTCGAGGCCATAGGACGACCCGAACTGCTGAAGACGCTGCTGGTGCGTGAAGAATGGAACCTGCTCTCGGCCATCACCCCGCAGGAACGTGCTTTGATGTTTTCCGGGCCAATGCCCATGGCCGAGTTTGCCCGGCGGGTCTGGAGCCAGGGATTCGGCGGTGGCGATCCTCTGCGAGATCTGGCTCCGGGCCTGGAGCGTTCGGTTATCGGAGTCATTGAATCAGGTGAATTTCGGCGGCGTAAACCCTTTTGGGCCAATCGTAACTCGGCGGCGCCCTGCACCTATTACTGCCCCATGCATATTCCCACCATTGACAGGCTGCGGTTGATCCGTGAGGGAAAAACCGACGAAGCCTATGAGATGCTGCTGCGGTATACGCCTTTCCCCGCCTCGGTCTGTGGCACGATCTGCCCCAATCTCTGTATTCAGAACTGTTCCCGAAAAAATGTCGATTATTCCATTGACGTCCAGGTCTTGGGCCGGGCTGTTCATCTCGCCGAACCGCCAAAGGCTCAGCCCTCTATTGGAAAAAAGGTGGCAATTATCGGCGGCGGTCCAGCCGGTATGGCCACGGCCTGGCATCTTGCCTTGAACGGGGTTGAGGCCCATATTTTTGAACGGGATCATCAACTGGGCGGCAAGCTGGCCCAGACCATTCCCTGGGAACGCCTGTCCAAGGCGGTTTGGGAGATGGAAATTGCCCGCTTTATGAAAGAGGACAACATCACCGTTCATTTCGGTGTCTCCATGACTAAAGAAAAAGTTGAGGAGCTGAAAAAAGAATTTGATTTTGTCGTTGTCGGCGTGGGAACTCATCAGCCGAAGATTATTCCCTTCCCGGGACATGAGCGGGTCATTCCGGCCCTTGATTTTCTTAAGGCCGCCAAAAGTGACAAACCCATGCCGACAGGAAAACAGGTAGTGATCATCGGCGCCGGTAACGTTGGTTGTGATGTGGCTTTTGAGGCCTACCGATTGGGAGCTGAGCAGGTTACCCTGGTTGATATTCAGAAACCACTTGCATTCGGCAAGGAACGTGATGCTGCCGAAGCCCTGGGGGCGACGTTTAAGTGGCCGGTGATAACCAAAGAGGTTACGGAAGAGGGACTTGTTACCGATAAGGGGGAATTGATTCCGGCCCAGACCGTGATTATCTCCATCGGCGATGTGCCGAAGCTGCCCTTCCTGCCTGACTCGGTTGAGGTGGTCAAGGTGGCAGGCGGTTCGTGGATCAAGACCGATGAAACCGGTCGCACCACGGATCCTAAAATTTTTGCGGTTGGTGATGTTGAACGACCCGGTCTGGCCACCAACGCTCTTGGCGCCGGCAAGAGAACCGGTGAATTTATTGCCGCCAACCTGAAAGGAGAGGAGTGGAAACCCTTTGCCAAGAAGCTGATTAAGTATGAGGCCCTGACCATTGCCCATTACGATCCGGCCGAAGAAAAAGGGGATACGGAAAATCATCAGGCTGCCCGCTGCCTGAGCTGCGGTTCCTGCCGGGACTGCCATCTCTGCGAGACTATTTGTCCCACCCATGCCATTTCACGACGTGAGATTGTTGCTGAAGATCCGGAAGGGGTGAATTACGAGTACGTATCCGACGACAGCAAGTGCATTGCCTGCGGTTTCTGTGCCGACACCTGTCCCTGCGGCATCTGGACCATGCAGCCTTTCTGATTCCCGGTATGAGGACCACGGGAAACGGCATCTGGTCGGTCTTCTATCTTTTCATGAAACGAAGCACTACCTTGTAGTTTTTGCAGTCAAGGTCCCCGGGCAGTAGGGTTCCGTTTGGGACCAGGATAGTCAGCACCTTGCCGTTAACCGGATCCTGCCTGAATTGTTTTCGTCGTTCCCGTCCCTTGGGACCGGTAATGCGCTGTCTCGGACTCCGTATGTTAAGTAGTTCTGCCTCAACACCTGTTTTTGCATGTCGTGACGGCGATCTGGGTGGACCCGCGGGTGGAATCCCTCCTACGATGATGTCAACCATGATTTTTCCTCGCTGAGCATTCCTTCATTCTTCCCTGAAGTTATGTTTCATTATCGGTTATCCGATTGTTTTTCGTTAGTTTTGCATTCAGGAGTGCGGTAATCTCACGTTGAAGCAGCTGTTTTTTCCTTGCCGATCCTTCGATATAATCGGTCAATATGTCAACCGCACCGATAAGCTTGTTCCAGGGAATTGGGATAGGCGGTGGATTGGCAAAGGCCGTTGTCCCCAACAGTTCTTTTCTTCTTTTGATTTCCGATTTTTTTGTTGTTTTGTCCATAACCATTCTTTTCTGCGCCCTTTATTTTTCTTCCAGTCGTTCCAGAATGACTGCCTCCAGTTTGGTCTGCTTCCCCAAAAGGGCGCCCGCCAGCATCTCAAGATCACGCATTTCATCTTGTGTTGCCGCTTCCTTGATATGGCCGCAGTTGTAGTTCAGGCAAAAGATGGGTTTGATGATGAAAATACAACCCTGTGGGCCTAAATAGCAGCATTCATCTCCATTGTTGCGTTGATCTATCGTTATCCCGAGGAGCAGGTTGATAAGCAGCAGGATGGCATCCGTGTTGCCCGCCATGAAGCTGCTGCAGCAGCCGCCGTCAGTCCCGGCGGCGCAGGAGCTGCAGCGGCTGCCCATGTTCATGGCCTGCATCTGCCTGTTGAGTTTGGCTTCCCCCTGTTGCAATCCTTTCAGGGCATCAAGAATGTCCTGTTGACTTAAAAGTCGTGCCCCCTGCTGTTGAAAGAGCTGCCGGGCCACGCGCAGTTTGTCATCAATTGACCCTGAATAGTAGGCGTCAAGATTTTTAGCCGCTTTTGTTGTCATTTTATCTCTGCCTGTTGCATAAATAATTTCCAGACCGGGGCCGCCGCCCGGCCGCCGGTTTCTCCCCTGCCAAGGGAACGGTTGCGATCGTGGCCCAGCCAGACCCCGGCGGTTAACTCTTTTGTATAGCCGATGAACCAGGCATCCCGGTTATCATCAGAGGTCCCGGTTTTTCCGGCAGCTCCCGGTATGCCCCGTGCCTGTTTTCCCGTGCCCTGCCGGATGACCTCGGTAAGGATAGTTGTCATCGTTTTCGCGATTTTCGGCGGAAGAACTTGTTTTGTCTGTGGATTCGGCCAGGGACGAACCCTGCCCTGTCTGTCCCGAACCCTGGTTATCGCCCGTGGTTGGTGGTACAGGCCCTGGTTGGCAAAGACAGTATAGGCACCGGTCATTTCAAGCAGGGTCACCGGCGAGGCGCCAAGTGCCAGTGGTAATTCGGGTTTGAGCTCTGTTGAAATCCCAGCTTTTCTTGCCAGCTTGATGACGGGCCTGAGCCCTGTTTTTTTCAGTAATTTTATAGTGATGATGTTTCTTGACTGAATAAGTGCTTCGCGCAGACTGGTCGGGCCATAAAACTTGTGGTTGTAGTTTTGCGGTTGCCAGCTCGTGCCGTTATGGTTTTTAATGACAAGAGGCGCATCGACAAGTTGAAGACCGGGTGAGAGACCTTGTTCAAAGGCGGCGGCGTAAATCAGTGGCTTGAAGACTGAGCCGGGTTGACGTTTGGCAACCACAGCTCTGTTGTAGGAGCTTTTTCGGTAATCGGCTCCACCGACAAGGGCACGGATATTACCGGTTGCGGTATCCAGGGCAACCAGCGCTCCCTGGGGTAAATATTTGCTGTTTTCGCGTTTCTGCACATTATGCAGGCCCTGTCGCAGGGCATTGGTTGCCGTCTTCTGCAGGCGGCTGTCTAAGGTTGTCCAGACGGTCAAACCTTCCCGGTACAGGGCCTGCTCACCGTAATGTTTTGCAAGCTGCACCCGTACATAGTCGGTAAAGTAGCCACTAATCGCCTTTTGTTTTCCTGAAGAATTTAGGTGAAGTTTTCTGGCATAGGCCTTGCGGGCGGAGGCGGTTGAGATCATTTTTTCTTCAGCCATTCGGTTGAGAACGTATCGCTGCCTGGCCTTGGCGGCCTCCCAGTGTTGTACAGGTGAATAGCGGCTTGGCGACTGGGGTAGACCGGCCAAAATGGCGATTTCCGCCAGGGTAAGGTCCTTTGCCTTTTTCGAAAAATAGGTTCGGGCCGCAGCCTCTACTCCGTAGGCGCCTTCACCAAGATAGATTTCATTGAGGTAAATGGTCAGGATTTCATCTTTGCTGAGCAGGCGATCGAGCCGGTAGGCCAAAATGGCCTCGGTCAGTTTTCTGCAATACGTTTTTTCCCGGGAGAGCATGAGCGCCCGGGTAACCTGCTGGGTGATGGTGGAACCGCCCTGACTGCGTTTTCCTGAACGAAGATTGTTGACTGCCGCCCTGAGAATAGACCAGATGTCCAGGCCTCCATGTTCAAAATAGCGGCTGTCTTCTGCGGCAACAAAAGCCCCGGACAAAAGCGGCGGCATTTGCCGCTTGGAGATAACGATCCTGTATTGCTTGTAAATAGCGTCAATAACGGTCCCGTTTCTATCGAGAACAGCGGTGGCTACCAGTGGTCTATAATCATCTGCCGAGCGAATATCGGGAATGTCAAGGGCGAGAAACCAGGCCAGAGCAATACCGATACACAGGGTTGCCAGTCCGCTGATGCAGATAAAAAAAAGGTTGATCGACGTATGGCCCAGCGGTTTTTTTCGTGGTGCTCGTTTGCGGGCAGGTTTTTTTTTTCTGGTTGCTTTAGTGGACAAGAGCGGGAAGACGCGGTAAAGATTGACAAAGGAGATAGATAAATTTCACCTGATGAATCTGCGTAACTGTAAAATAAAAATCGTAAACCGTAAACTGTAAACTACCGCTGATAGACCGTGTCCCGTATTCGTATACTCTCCGATCATCTTGCCAACCAGATTGCCGCCGGTGAAGTGGTGGAACGTCCGGTCTCGGTGGTCAAAGAGCTTCTCGAAAACAGCTTGGACGCGGACAGCACCAGGGTAATGGTCCAGGTAGAGGGAAGCGGCACCCGTCTGATCAGGGTATTAGACAATGGTATGGGTATGGATGAGGATGATGTCCTGCTTTGTCTTGAGCGGCACGCGACGTCCAAGCTGCAGGAGGAAGCGCAGCTTGGAGCCATTACCACCCTTGGTTTCCGGGGCGAGGCTATTCCCAGCATTGGTTCCGTTTCCCGGCTGACTATTCTTTCCCGTACCGCCGACAATTCTATCGGGACCAGAGCTGAAATTCGCTATGGAACCCTGCATGCCGTCCATGAAGACGGATGTGCCTTGGGGACCATGGTTGAGGTGAAAGGCCTGTTTGGTAATATTCCGGCCCGCAAAAAATTTCTCAAGACAGCCCGGACAGAGCTTTTTCATATTGAAGAGGTAATAAAAAACCAGGCCCTGGCTCACCCGGAGATTTCCTTCAGTCTGCAGGTGGAGGGGCGGCAGAAACTGGAGTATCCAGCGGCCGGCAGTTTTGAAGAGCGGGTGCGGGATGTCTTCCGCTATCAAGGCCGGCTGCTTTTGCTGCAGGGAAGAGGCGACAGTGACATGAATATAGAAGGGTTACTGCTCATGCCGGAATCGGTCTCCACCTCCTCCGCCCGCCTGCGCCTGGTGGTCAATGGACGCGCCGTGCAGGATCGCATGATTCGGCATGGTGTAATTGAGGGATTGCAGGGATTCTTGATGAAGGGATATAGTCCTGCCGGTGTAGTGGCATTGGAGCTGCCGCCCGGAGAGATCGATGTCAATGTCCATCCTGCCAAGCGGGAGATACGTTTCCGCAAACCTCAGGATGTGCACCGGCTTGTGACCCAGACCGTTCGCCAGGCCGTGCAGGAGTATCAGGAGCAGGTGCGAACCGAGCTTTTTTCCACACCCTCTGGTGATCAGATTCCGGCTGAATCCGAAAAAGATGCCACCTTGCATCCCGAGACACCCTATACTCCCCGGCCCATACCCTTTAATCCTCCAGTGGAGGAGGCTTTTGCGTCTCCTGGTATGGAATTTCGTGAACCGGAGAGCTGTCGCCCGGCTGTAGAAAGACAGTCTGATATTCAGGCTGAAACCCCAGGCCAAAGTCCGAAACTGAGTAGCCTGACTCTGATCGGGCAGTTGCTGCAATTGTATCTGCTCTGCGAAAAGGATGGCAGGCTGCTGGTTATTGATCAGCACGCAGCCCATGAACGCATTCTCTATGGACGGTTGCGACAGTCCTATCTTGAGCGGGAGGTTGCCGCCCAGGCCCTGTTGTTTCCCGTCACCGTTGAAATGGGTCCTGATCATTGTGATCTCTTGAAGCATTATGGAGAGGAAGTTGCAGCCCTTGGCCTGCAGGTTGATCATTTTGGTGATAATACCTTTGTGATCAAAGCTGTTCCCGCGCTTATCAGTCGGCTGGCTCCGGCGGATATTCTTACTGAGACTTTGGATGCCTTGAAAAAGTGGGGCGGGACGGAACAGGGGACTGTCTCAGCGGGAATCGACAGGTTATTCGCCTCCATGGCCTGCAAGGCGGCGATTAAGGCTGGCAACCGTCTGCAGCCGGAGGAGATGATAGCGCTGCTTCAGCAGATGGAAGAGAGCAAGGTTTTTTCCCACTGCCCGCATGGTCGACCGGTGATTAAAGAATTTTCAGGGGCGGAAATCAAAGATTGGTTTCATCGTGGTTAGGAGTACGGAAAATCGGAAGTAATGAGCTGAAATAACGGAGGTGTCGGATTCCTCAAGCTGGAGGATGAGCGGGATCTTGATATTATCTGTTATTTTCGCGCATCCCGGTAGAAAGGGGTGTTCTTTCAGGGAGATGTATGCAGCAGGTAGACAGAAAAGAGCTTTATGGCCGCATTATCAACGGCCTGCCGGTGGCACTGTTTGTGGTTGATTCATCATTTCGCATTGTAGAATTTAATCGTGCGGCTGAAGAAATTTCCGGGTGGTCAAAAGAAGAGGTTATTGGACGGTATTGTGGTGATGTTCTGGCCGGCAATCTTTGCGGGGAAAACTGTCTTCTGCGCGGGAGCGAGAATTTAGAAAAGCCATGTATTGGGAGAGAGGCGTTTATTACCACAAGGGACCAGAAAAAATTACCGATACTTTTTTCCAGTTCCGGTCTCAGTGATGATAACGGCAACATGCTTAACGGCATCATTATTTTTCGTGATGCTTCAGAAATAAAAAAACTTGAGGCCCAGAAAAAAAATATTATTTCTCTGTTCACCCATGATCTCAAAGCACCTGTGGCCATCGCCGGCGGCTTTGTCGCACGGTTGCTTGAGGGTAAGGCTGGACCGTTGACCGATAAACAGCATCAGTATCTGGAAACCATTAATAGGGAAATCAGTCGGTTGGAGAATTATATTCTTTCCTTTCTTGAAATTTCCCGGATTGAATCCGGGCAGATGGAGCTTGTGATTAAACCACTGGAAATCAGTGGCTTGTTGCGTGAAAGTATTGAAGGCTTTCGTCTGCAGGCGGCAAAAAAAGATATAACCCTGCAGCTCGAGATGGCGGATGACCTGCCCCTGCTGCGTGGTGACAGTCTGCAGATAGCGCGGGTAATCGCCAATCTTCTTGATAATGCCATCAAATATTCGCGTGCAGGAACGATAGTTCAGGTAAGGGTAATCAGCGATACATCATCATTAACCATCGAGGTTACAGATCAGGGGATTGGTATGGATCCTGAGCAACTGGAGTATATTTTTGATCCATTTTACCGGATTCGGGGAAGCACCCGGGATGCGGGAGGAACAGGCCTTGGCCTTGCAGCGGTCAGGGCCATTGTCAAAGCCCACGGCGGTACAACCCGGGTCAGCAGTGAACTCGGACGCGGCAGCAGTTTTTTTGTTTCTTTCCCTCTTTGACTCCCTCACTTGTTTTCGAGGAGATTTTTACCAACTTTGGCTGGTGTCAGCCCGCAGTGATGGGCTATCTCACTCCAATTTATCTTTTGTCGCTTAAACATTTCGACAAGTTGTTCAGGAGATGTTTCGGTCTGTCGATAAAGAGCAAAGAGCAGGCTGGTTTCTTTGTCGCCAAGGGAATAGGATTGTATTTGTTGAAACTTTCTCTCGGGGACGGAATAGTAGGTACGGAGCATGTTGTCGGTGATTATCCCGAACATGGCAGCTGTGTTTTTTCCAGCATTGATGGCAGTAAGTATAGGACTGGCAGGTTCTTTTGTCCGCATCCCGGGCGCTGTCATAATTTTTTTAGAAAATATTTATCGAACTTTTTATCGTACACAAGATCATTGCCGTTGACAAGCACAAAAGGAGGTGCTATGCCGGAATGATTCTTGAAAATAATGGAAAAACAATATGTTCAGTTAGGTGATGAATGCTATGAATATACGGATTGAAGATCTGAAGGGGCCGAAGGGGCGGGAATTTATCCATCAGTTGCGTGACAGGTTCAGTACAGGAGATCGTTCCTGTCGTGATGCAGTAACCGAGATTCTGCAGCGGGTTCGAGCCGTAGGCGACGCTGCGGTCATTGAATATGCCAGGAAATTTGATGCCCCGGAAATGGTTATCTCTGATCTGCGGGTAACCGAGGATGAATTTGCCGAGGCCGCAGAGCTTATCGACGATGATTTTATGGAAACGCTGCATTTTGCCGCAGACAGAATTCGTCGTTTTCACGAGCGGGAGATGGAAGATTCCTGGATAACCACCCGCGAGGACGGCACGGTCACCGGCCGGCTGGTACGGCCCGTTGATTCGGCAGGGCTGTATGTTCCAGGCGGGCAGGGCGGATCGACACCGCTGGTGTCTTCAGTTCTGATGAACGGAATTCCTGCGCTTATTGCCGGGGTCGGCAGGCGGGTGATGGTCACGCCTCCAAACCGGGAAGGCAGGATCAGCCCGGTTCTGCTTTTGGCTGCACAAGAAGTTGGAATTACCGAAGTCTACAAGGCCGGTTCAGCCTGGGCCATTGCCGCCCTGGCCTTTGGCACCAGGACTATTCCCAGGGTGGATGTAATTGTCGGCCCGGGTAACCGGTTTGTCGCCGAGGCCAAGCAGCAGGTAATGGGTCGAGTGCGGATTGATATGCTGGCAGGGCCCAGCGAAGTGTTGATAGTTGCCGATGAGGGCGCAAACCCTGCCTTTATTGCCGCAGACATGCTTGCCCAGGCGGAACATGATCCCCAGGCCCTGGCCCTGCTCATCACCACCAGCAGACCGGTGGCCGAGCAGACGGTTGTAGAGCTTTCTACGCAGTTGGAAAATCTGAGCCGTAAGGATATCGCCGGAACCGCCCTTGCCGAGCGTGGTGTTATTCTGCTTGTCGACAATCTTGAAGAAGCTGTTGCTCTCAGCAACGAGATCGCCATTGAGCATCTTGAATTGCAGGTAAAGGACCCCTGGCAATGGCTACCCAAAATTCGTCACGCAGGAGCAATTTTTTTAGGACCCTATACCCCGGAGGCTGCTGGAGATTACGTGGCAGGACCCAATCATGTCCTGCCGACCATGGGGACGGCCCGCATTGCTTCGGCCCTCGGCGTCGAGACCTTTTTAAAGAAAAGTTCGATCATCTCCTATTCGCGGCAGGCTCTGCTTGCTGATGCCGAGCATATCCAGAGGCTGGCATCCCTGGAAGGATTGACCGCCCATGGGAACTCGGTCACGATTCGGCTCTCGGACGCCTGATGAGGGAAAGCGGAAGCCCGGAAATTCCTCCTGTTTCATTGAATAACAACGCATGATAAAAAATACTGCGGCCGGAGATCAGGATCATCTTTTACAACTCGGCCTTGCCCGGCTTAAAATTACACTTGAGGAAGAGTCGATCCGGAATCTCCTTGCTTATGTCGGTGAGTTGCGGAAGTGGAACCGGCATATCAATCTCATCGCCCGCAAAACAGATGCACAAGAGATTATAGAGAAACATTTTTTGGACTCGTTGACCCTGTTGTTTTTTCTTCGGGGAGATTACCCGCATCGGGAGATCCTGCTCGATGTCGGAACCGGCGCAGGATTTCCCGGCCTGGTTTTGGCCGCAGCTTTACCACAGCTGCAGGTTATCCTGGTTGAGCCCCGGTTGAAACGGGTCTCCTTCCTTCGTCATATTATCCGTCTGCTGACGCTTGAAAATGTCGAGGTCATTGGAGATCGGCTTGAAGCTGTTTCTGCTTGGCATGAGAGAGAAATTACCTGGGTGACCAGCCGGGCGGTAGCCGATCCCGTGGATTTTCTGTCTATGGTAAAACCCCTGTTAGACAGGAGGGCGAGTGTTTTGCTTATGCTCAGTTCAACTCAAAAAAATCGATTGGCAGGCAATGATTTTTCGGACAAGATGATTGTGGAGGAATGCAGGGATTTTATCCTTCCTTTTACCCAGACAAGGCGGACGGTATGCAAGGTTATAAAAAATACTCAGCGTGCTTAACCTCTTCCGGATCTCAAGAAAACTCTTGTTTGGCTTTTGAAATGGTGCGTGTGACAACAGAAAAAAGGGGATACCTCTCTGGTTCTGGTTGTTGACGAAACAGCAAGCAAAATAAGAGAGGTGCCCCTTTTTTTTCACATCATTTTCTTTGCAGCCTTTTTTTGAATCTTTCTTTTTATCCTTTTTCTTTGCCATGCCGTACTTTCTCCCTATAGTAGTTATGGGTTTGTGCTGGTGATAGATATACCTGCCTTTACGCAGGCCGAGCCAATTTTCAATTATTTGATATCCTCTATCAGGTAACGAACTAAGGCAAGATAAATTCATGGCAGCATTATTTCGATGAATAAAGCAATTACATGCTAAGATCGACGTTTTCGATCCTTTGGTTTTTGTGAAATATGCGTGCTTATCAAACCTTTCTGCAAAATCACCGGGGTGGCATAACTCATTATTTTTAGCCTCTTTTAAGAATGGCAGGACTGCTCTGTAGGGATTTTTTTTATTTACCTGGCCGTGATGGAATGTCACTATTGATGGCGTCGTAAAAACTTCGATCTACTGCGTCGTGTGTCCTGTGGCGATTCTCAACATACTACATGTATAGTTAAGGCCCGCCACAGAACACTACTCCTTGTATGTCTATGTTTTTACTTAGCCATCTTTAAGCGCTGTCTGGACTTTTTACGAGTTCATCACTATTGACAATACTTACTGTAATTGTATAACTATTCCTGTAATCAGTGGCCAGTATAATAAATCTATAACTAATAGATATTATGAGAAATGTATTGATTAAAACAGAGCTTGCCCGGAGAGGTGACGGAAAAGGATGGAATGGTAACCCGGGAGAATTCATGATTGAGAGTGTAAGTCCATACTTACATGAGAGTCCCCTGAGATATTTAAATTCGACACAATTGTGAGAAAATGAACCCAACACTGTTAATAGTAGATGACGAGGATATTCTTCCCGATCTTATCCAGGATTATCTCGAGGATGAAACAGAGTTCATGGTTAGGCAGGCACCTTCCGGTGAAGAGGGATTAGAACTGATGGACACCATTAGGCCCGACATCTGCATGGTGGATATACGTCTTCCCGGCATGAACGGTAATGAATTTATTATAAATGCCTTAAAAAAAATCCCTGGATGCAAGTTTATTATCCATACAGGATCAATTGATTATACTATCCCCCTCGAGTTACAGGAAATTGGAATCACGCAGCAATCTATCCTGTTTAAACCGGTTACCGGGCTGCATCTTTACCTTGAAAAAATTACTGAATTGTTGCCACTACAGAGTAAATAGCATTCGTGCCGGACATTGCAGAAAAATAGGAAATACCAATGGACAGGAGTCATTACCATGGGTTTTTATGACGCAAGGATATTTTTTCAAAAATTGGTCATCCTGGTGGCCGTTGCCACTGTTTTTGCGATTACCCCGGCCGGTGCAAATGACCTCGAAGACGTGTTGCAGTCAGGAACCCTGCGACATCTCGGAATTCCCTACGCTAACTTCATTACCCCTGATCGCAGAGGCCTGGATGTTGAGCTGATGCAGGCATTTGCCAAGCATCTTGGGGTGCAATATCAATTTGTTGAAAGCACCTGGCAGGATGTCATCCCTGATCTTACCGGAACAGAAATAGAAGTAAGGGGTGATAATATAATAATAACGGGAAAAAGATCAAAGAAAGGCGATGTTATTTCCACCGGTTTTACTATTTTACCCTGGCGGAAAAAAATTGTCGCTTTTTCAGCGCAAACTTTTCCTTCCGGTATTTGGCTGATTTCAAGAAGTGATTCCTCATTGGTACCGATCAAGCCGACCGGAAATATCAATGATGACATTGATATGGTGAAAAAAGAATTGGCTGGAGTGTCCGTGTTAGGGCTCAAAGAGAGTTGTCTTGCGCCAAGCCTGTACGGTCTTGATGAAACCAGCGCTCAAATTAAATATTTTCCTCCTGATAGTGATTTGGGCGAAATGATTCCTTCGGTTATTGCAAAAAATGCGGATACCACGCTTATTGATGTTCCGGTCGCTTTGATTGCTCTGGCTAAATGGCCGGGAAAAATTAAGGTAATTGGTCCAATTTCAACTCCCCAGGAAATGGCTTGTGCATTTTCAAAGGATTCGCCAAAACTCAAACAGGCCTTCGACGCATTTTTTGGTGAATTTAAAAAAAGTGGTAAATATCGAAAGCTGGTGGAAAGCTATTATCCTTCTGTGTTCGTCTATTATCCCGATTTTTTAGTGGAAGAATAATATCCTTATTTGATGAACTCGTAAAAAGTCGCAACTTACTCAAAGATGGCTAAGTACAAAACACAGATATACAGGTAAGCGCAGCGAAGCGGAGACTCCGAGGAGTAGTGTGTCGGGGTGGGTCATGACTATACAGGTAGTATGTCTTGAGTCATCCCGACACACACGACGCAGTAGATCGAAGTTTTT